>JAIWNQ010000184.1 GCA_020216745.1 Candidatus Hydrogenedens sp. | reverse complement strand
TCAAAGGATAATACACTTTCGGAGTTTTAAAAGTAAGATAAATACTAATCGGCTTTTTTATCTCTCCATACTTTAGCTCTTCCAAATCTCTTACCCGCTGTACTTTATAAAACATAGATATATCCGAAATCCATGTTACGACAAAAGAATAATGCTTTCCTATATATGTTCCTATAATTTCCCTCGCATTATCAGGAAAATTTAGCCCCTTCTCACGAAGATATTCTTCAAATTTTACCTCATCTTTTGCTGTAATCAACTCACTTGTTAGCCCCATCTTTTCAACAACTTCATGAACAGTAATCCGCTCCATATTTTTATATGTTTTACCACCTCTTCCCCTCATCAAAAGTGGTGGGAGAAATGCCAATGGATAAATTTGTGTCCCTGCAAAAATAGAAGCGGTCTGATAAAAACGCATTTCTAATGTATCATGTAATTCTATAGCCATCGAAGGCGTCGAAAAATCTTTTACAATATCTAACTTAATATCTTCAGGAGAAGAAGGAACAGGAAATATCCATACTCCCTTTCCTTTTTGCCCATCCTCCCCTTGTATCTTAACAGCCAGTAACAAATGTTCATAGGTCCCATCATAACTAATAATACCAACCTGCTGATGCTCTTTCACTAAACTAAGCGTTGGAGAGTCCGTATTCAGGAAAATCCCTCCATCTGCAAATCCAAAAAATGAACATACAAAAAACTATAAAAGAAACAAACCACTTTCAAAAATTATCTCCTTATCCCTAATCCTTTTCATCACTTTTCCTCCTCATTTAATATTTAATTTTTTTCACCCCCTAAAACAATTATACTAAAACTACTCCCTTCTGTCAAGGATAATTTAACTTTACTTATAAAAAAATATTATCAAAGGGAGAAGAACATAATAGATAAAAAAATTGAAAACACTATCAGGAAATGTAAAGGAAAAATGAACCTGCACTAATCACCCTTATTACCAAATCCTTCAAACTAAATTATCCCCATATTCAAATTGAGAATGTAAAAACTTATATGGGTACTATTCCATTCCAGAAACAACACCTTCTTGATAATTAAAAAAGTAGCAAAATTAACCCTTCTTGTGGTTATTAAGAAAAGATAGGAGTATCAGGGCAACATTAGATAAAAAAATGGCTCCGCGAGCTGGACTCGAACCAGCGGCCCGGTGGTTAACAGCCACCTGCTCTACCTCCTGAGCTATCGCGGAACCGACGGAGTATTATAATATCAGAAACAACCGTTTTTTTTCAAACAGTATAAAATATTATGCTATTTCAGGAAAGAACTAAAAAGTTGCCTCTCCATCGTCAATTAACAACCTATGTTTATTTGAGTAGTTTATCATTATGGATTATCTTATCAATTCCATTATTTGACTTTGACAATTATTGTTTGGAAGTAAGTTTTTTATTATGTTATAATTTTTCTGCTTAGCGGAGAGGTGACCGAGTGGCTTAAGGTGGCGCCCTGCTAAGGCGTTGTACGGCTTAAACCGTACCGCGGGTTCAAATCCCGCCCTCTCCGCCAGTAAACATATTGACATTGGCACTATTCCCTTCAGAGATGGGAGGGTCTTTTATGATTATATCGCGTCGTTCATTTTTAGGTTCGGTAGCGTTGGGGGTAGGTTTAGTTTATGCTTCTCCCTCATTAACAGAGACTTCATCTACTACTCGTAAGTATCATGTTTCTATATCTATTGATGCATTGGAACATGAACCCGATTTGTTCGACATCTTTATAAGGTCTGGCGTTTTTGCAGTATGGATTGGTGGATATTTTTATGGGCATTGGTATTATAAACCAGAAGCAATTCGGGCATGGAAAAACAAATTCGAGTCTGTCGGAATACCTGCTTATGTAATTAATGTCCCTCTCGGACATCCAGGTGATTCATTGGGTAGTTATTCAGGGGATGTTCCACTAACCCCACCGACACAATGGAAACCCGGGGTTAGTTCTGATATGAAGATGTATGCAGGGACTTCACTTCATCCGCCTGCAACCGAAGAGAATGCAAAGGCTTTAGAGGTATTAAGTACTAATGGGATTAAAAAGGTGTTTTTGGATGATGATTTCCGTTTAGCACGAAGTCCAGGTATGATTGGCGGGTGTTTTTGCAATGAGCATAAAGAGGCTTTTTTGAATAAATATGGTTATAAAAATTCGGATTGGGAAACTCTTATTGATTCGGTTCAAAAACGAAATCTAACAGGAATTTTAAGAGAATGGATAGAATTTACCTGTGATGAATTGACTACCTGTTTTCACACATTAGAGAAACGAGCCCCTGAAATTGAACTGGGTATCATGGTAATGTATATGGGGAGTGAAAAAGCAGGCATACGCCTGAAAGATTATCAGGGGCGTTTATTCCGTGTCGGAGAACTTATGTTTGACGACAATAGTTTTGGTAGTGTTAAAGGGAAATGCAACGAACTATTTAGTGCCTTATTCCACCGTCGCTTTACAGAACCTAAGAAAACATTTAGCGAAACGACAGCATTTCCAGCAGATAAATTGTCTGCAAAAAACATGTGTGCCAAATTAGTCATCTCTACGATTGCAGATGTGCGGAACACAATGTTCATGAGTGGAATTCAACATTTCCCTATAACACACTGGGATGTCCTCCCTGATGAAATGAAAAAACAAGCCCGATTTCATGAAGTCATTGCAGGACATAAACCCGTCGGACCTCTAAAACATTATTGGGGAGAAAAAAGCAGATATGTAAGTGATGATAATCCATATAGTTTGTTTTTATCGTTAGGGATTCCGTTTGAAGTGGTTGAAGAACCTACCCATGAGGGCTGGATGTTTATCAATGATTATGATATGAATAATCTCCCACAAAAGGAATGTGTGTATATCTCACGAGTGAAAAAAGATAATTGCTTGGAAATTCCTGAGGACTTGAATACTCTCTTCAAATTTAAACAGTCGATTCTTCCACAAATAAAGCATATACCGCATATTATTGATGAAAAACCTGTGGTTTGTGCATGGTATCCAACAGTGAAGAAAGTTTTGATATGGAATTTGTCAGAAAATAGAGAGGAACTTACGCTAAAAAGAGATGATAAAACAATGAATTTCTTCCTATCAGGTCTTGAATCAATATTGTTAGATGACCTATCCAACTAATATACCTTTTATCTTCAATTAAAAAATTCACCATCCTAATATACTCTTTGATTCTGTATGCTAATAATGCAAATCTCACAATATTTTTTTTGTACAACACAAATTAATACTTTAATTCTATATGATAATAATTATTAATATTTAATTTCCTACTTGACAAATATGTATTTCTATGTTATTATAGATTATGGTAATCGTTTTACCAATTTTAATAAATATCATTATTAACTTTTAATTAAAGGAGACTAAAACATGTCTAAAAAAGGTTTTACTCTCATTGAATTACTTGTTGTCATCGCTATTATCGGTATTCTTGCGGCGATATTATTGCCAGCTCTTGCTCGTGCCCGTGAAGCGGCACGTCGTTCCAGTTGCCAGAACAACCTCAAACAATGGGGATTGGTCTTTAAGATGTATTCCAACGAAGCCAAAGGAGAACGGTTCCCTCGTTTATGCGCGTATTATGGAAACCTTGTAGATTGTAATACAGCAGGATTTCCTGTAACTCATACTAACACTCTAAGAATTTCTGTAGGTCCTTATGTCCCTTCTATATTTCCCGAGTATTTAACAGACCCTAATATCACATTGTGTCCTTCGGATGCAGAAGCAAAGCCAGGAGATTTAATTAATCCCATTACAAATGAGTCAGAATTCTACCTTGCATGCAATAACATGGAAAGAGGTATGTTCCGTATTGATACCAGTTATGCCTACTTAGGCTACGTATTGGACCGGTGTGAAGATACAGATGAGCAAATGAACTTGGGATTATTTGACCCCGAATACTCTGCTTATACGGGTCCCGCACAATTTGTAATGCTTGCAGCACAATTATATGCAGTACCTGAACCCGATGTACCAGCAAAAACAGACCAAGATATTAATGCCGGGGTACCTTATGGCAATGCCGGAACTGCAACGATATATCGGCTTCGTGAAGGGATTGAACGATTCCTTATAACAGATATTAATAATCCCTCTGCTTCAGCACAAGCGCAAAGTAGTGTATTTATCATGTTTGACCTTGTAGCAACAGCAACGCAAGGGTTTAATCACATACCCGGTGGCTGCAATGTGCTATATATGGACGGACATGTAGAATTTGTTCGTTATCCAGGCAAAGCACCGGTAAATCAGGGATTCGCTTGGGTAACTACCGCCGTTGGATTTTCATAATCCGCATATAATAACATAGTAAATAAAATTAAATTTAACAAATTACAGGTATAGAGATGGAGCGTAGAGATTTTTTAAAAAGGGCAGTGTTAGGTTTACTAACCTGCCCTACTGTTTATGCTTCACAAACGAAGCAGGGCAAAATAAAAAAAGCCTCAAAGCCTAAAGTGCCACAGAACTTCATCCTAATTCTGATGGACGATATGGGCTATGGTGACCTCAGTTGTTATGGAAATACTCAATATACAACACCGAACCTCGACCAGATGGCGAAGGAAGGGGTTCGTTTTACGGATTTTTATGCCTGTGCTCCTGTATGCACTCCGACGCGTGCTTCTGTAATGACAGGATGCTATGCTCAGAGAGTTGGTTTGCCTCGTGTTCTGGGGAATAGAGAACGGACTGGAATTAATCCCAATGAAGTAACCTTAGCAGAAGCATTAAAAGGTGCTGGGTATAATACTGCTTGTTATGGGAAGTGGCATTTAGGACATTTACAACCATTCCTCCCACCGAATCATGGCTTTGATGAATATTATGGTATCCCCTATTCTAATGATATGGGTCCAGATGAGAATGAACCCAATGCTCCTCCATTACCCTTAATAGAAAACTTAAAAGTAATTGAAGAAAACCCAGACCAATCAAAATTAACTACCGAATATACGGAGCGAGCCGTTAATTTTATTAAGAAGAATAAAGATAACAAATTTTTCTTATATCTACCTCATACAATGATGCATGTGCCTATTTATGTATCAAAGAAATTCGAAGGGAAGTCAGGGGCTGGATTATATGGTGATACAGTTCTGGAAATTGACTGGTCTGTGGGTGAAATAATAAATACACTTAAAGAGACAGGTCTCTCTGATAATACACTGGTTGTGTTTACATCAGATAATGGACCATGGTTAATTTATGGAAATCATGCAGGAAGTGCAGGTCCATTACGCTGTGGTAAAGCGACTACTTTTGAAGGAGGAATGCGTGTTCCTTGTATTGCATGGTCACCTCAATTTATCCCTTCAGGAAAAATTTGCAGTGAAGTAAGTGCTACGTTTGATTTCTATCCTACATTTACCAAACTTGTAAATGCGGACTATCCCAAAACTGATTTTCGTGACGGGAAGAATACTTGGAATTTGTTTATAAAACCAGATACAAATTCTCCCCATCCTTTCTTCTTGTATTATCTCCATAATGAACTACAAGCCATTCGTCAAGGAAAATGGAAACTTCATCTCCCTCACAAATACCAAGAACTTGATTTCCCAGGGAATAATAGAAAACGGGGGAAATATAAAGAAGAAAAGATTGAATTATCTTTATATGATTTGGAAAATGATATTTCAGAAAAAACGAATCTTACAAATGAATATCCTAAAATAGTAGAACGGCTTAAAAATATTGCACTTCGGTATGATAAAGATTTAAAAGCGAACATTCGTCCCTGCGGAAAAGTATAATTTATCATTACCCACCCTTATGAAAGAAAGAAGATAAATCACATAATTTTTACTAAATTCTATCAGATTTATTTGATATTTTTACAATGACTTTAAACCAAAACGGGCTATCGAAAAGATTCGATAGCCCGTTATTTTTCTATACGGCTATGATATTCTTACTTGCGTAAAAATGCTTTTCTACGGATAATTGTCATTACTCCAACAATAGAGGAGATAACAACCACTATCACTAATCCAGCATTTGTGCTTGCAGGTACACCTTTCTCGACATTCAAGGTTGCGGTACGTGATATAACTAAATCATTCATTCCTGTTACAGTACTACCCGCGTCTTGAATAGTCACATAGTACTCACCTGCATCCTCCATCTCTACTGGGTCAATTACTAAAACAGGACCTATCGCACCTGGTATCACTTCAAATGTCTTATTTCCAACATCTCGATACCATGTATAGGTCTTATCACCTAAACCGCCTGTTACCTCAACAACCATTTCGACACGGTCACCTGCTGTTGCATTGTATTCTTCTAATAAGTCTTGTCCGAATTGTAAATGTTTACCAACCTCTACTATGGCATGTTGCGATTGATATACTGTCGGGACATCATCGGTTACTTCAAGATAATATTCATAGGTACCTACAGTTAAGGATGCTGTATTTACTTCTATTTCTAATGTATTAACAGCAACTACCTCGGTACCTCCACCAGGCAAATTGCGCTTCCACTCGTAATAAACAGGTGGTAAACCTCCAACAAAATCTGCCGACATCACAAAGGATGGGTCATCAATATATAAAGATGCGTCTTGAGGTTGTTTAGTAAATACAACTTCGCTACTAGCTACACGCAATAAGGCTGGGTCAGATGTCAATACAGTATTCAAACCACTCACTGTTGACGGCTGGTCGGACACATAAACTATAAACTGCGCGCCATCATAAGTCTCATCAACATCCTGTATTACTAATGTAGCATTATTAACTCCTAACGAACCAACACCAACCTGCCACCAATCGTAATTGTATGGCTCAAACCCACCGACTACTTCTACCTGGAACACTGCATCTTGTCCAGCATACAGATTCAGGCTTTGTGGATGTGTAATTATTTGTGGCGGGTCTGCAACTTTCACATTTGCTACTCTCGATGTTACATTTGGATTTAATCCGCCACTGGAATCACTTACAATTACATAGTAATCACCTGCATCTGTTTCATCTGCGGAACCTAAATCAAGCACATTTTGTCCTTCCACAGGACCTAATATACTTTCTGTGCCCTTGAACCATTCGTAGTAGAACGGTGGTAGACCACCACTGACATTTACAACTAACTGAACTGGCGATTCTCCTGTGTATGCTCGTACATCCGCAGGTCCCTGGACATTGATAAAGTTTGTTATGGAGAGTTTAGCTACACGAGAGGTGCCACTCTGCGGTGTCCCACTATCAGTTACAACACAACGATAGTATGAATTTTGCAACGCAGATAAGTGAGCACCTTCCGCTATTTGAATTCCAAGCGTTGGAACATCTGCTCCAGAGACAGTTGAACTGGCATGCAACGGATGCGGTCCGTTAGACAACGTCGTCCACGGTCCGCTTTCATCTGTCGCATATTGCCATTCATAATTTAATTGCGGTATTCCGCCAGTGGTTTGAACTGTAAATTGTGCTTGATTACCAACATTCTCAGTTACATCTACAGGATGCTCCGTGCTAACTGCGAGGTTCGCATATACATTCAATACGCCCGCATTTGCAGGATAGGCATCTGGGTCAGGTCCACTATCAACACCAACACAACGGTATGAACCCGTATCACCTATAACAACATCAGTCAAAACTAATACAGAATTATCCACACCGTTATTTATAGACACTCTTCCGCCTAAATCACCATTATTCAATGTCTGATATCCACTTCCTGTATCTCTCTGCCATATATAAGTATACGGCGGAGTTCCTCCAGACACCGTGATTGCAATTACATATATATTACCTTCATACAAAGTGGCTGGACTCGGCGCTGGGTCAGTAACTACAAATGGATTTGTTACAGTAAGTTCCGCCTCGTTAGTATCTTCAGTCGAAGGTGCACCACGGTTCTCAGAGTCAGTCGCCCTTGCTTTGTAATTGCCCGCATCTGCAAGTTGGACATTAGTGATGGTCAATGTAGTTGTTGCACCATCATTGGTTATTGCCACCGTCGAGCCAGAACCAGACGGATGCGGTCCATCAGTAATCGGAGTACTATTCCAGAACCATTCATAAGTATATGGCGGATAGCCTCCCGCAAATGTCGCAGTAAACGAAGCAGTCCCACCAGTATTCCTGTGTATGTTCTGCGGTTGAGCAGAAACACTAACCACTGGCTGAACATCCAAAGTACTCGGACCACAGAACGCAGTTTGGCCACCACCAGAAATATTCACTGCTGTTCCGTAATAATTACCACGCATAGTCATATCTAAGTTGAAGAAAGTTACTGGATTACCTCCACTACCTACCGTTTCTAAACCGCTACCCCTATCAGCATACCACTGATATATATAATTCGTTCCAGGACCACCTATAAACTTGAAACTATAAATGGCATTTTCTCCGATATACTTTTTAACCTCTGGAGATAAATCTACTATTGTTCTTATCATATTAGGATTAATGGTAATTGTTTTTGTGTTAGAAGTAACTTGATTAGGTGGAGGAGGTGTATCATTCGGGTCAGTCACAACACAGCGATACTGTCCATCTTCCTGACCGGGGATAGCATATTCCACCGTCAATTGATTTGTAGTTGCTCCAGAAATTATCGTTGTAACTTGAGTATTGTTTACGCCATCCGAACCATTTACAAACCTTGTATAACTCCCATCAGCAACAGGAACCCAAGAACCACCCTTGAAGATTTGCCACTGATATTGATACGGGGGTCCATATCCACCACTGGCAGTAACTGTCATACGGAACGAACGACCAAATCCAATATATCCATCGCTCAGATTCAAAGCCGTCGGCGAACTGAAGTCATCTTCATTAAATGGATTATCCCTCGGTGGATCAAATTCTTGTATCACTATGTTACTAACAGCCAACGGATTGGGCCAAACATCAACATAGTTCGTTTTGGTTTCCGTATCTTCACCATACTGGGATACCACCCTCAAACTAACTGTATAAATACCAACAACGTTATATGTCCATTGTGGATTTGTCGGTGTTGTATAATGGGCATCCCATGAACTATCTCCATTAAAATCCCAATACCAATCGGTTATTTGTGTTGTATTCCCAGGCAACTCATCTGCTATTGATTCATCTGTAAACTGAACAGTCAACGGATACTGTCCCTGCAACGGAGTGCCTGAAAATTGAGCTACTGGCGGGGTATGCACAATGATGTAATCGGTCTTCGTATTACTACCATTCCCTTCCGCCGTAGTGACTGTCAATGACACAGTGTATCTGCCCGCAGTATTGTATTGATGACTCGGATTCTGTTGATTACTCGTCCCACTATCGCCAAAATTCCAAGACCAGGTTGTCTCGGGCCATAAGCCATAGGTCTCCGACAAATCCGTAAACTGGACAGATTGCCCTGCCAGAATCTCTGTGGGTGTGCCTGAGAAATCCACAGGCATATTACCTGAGAACATCACATTTTCATAGGCGCCCATATCTACCGTACCACCTTCTACACGATAGTAACTACGGATATCCAACCGTGTGGGACCAGTTGGCGGGTCTACTAACGCATTGGAACCAGCATTAATGCAAGGAGACATTGGTGAAAAACTTAAACGCAAATCATTATTCCCTGGATTGCGGAACAATGGGTCTAAATTGATATTTCCTACTCCACCTCCACCATAACCACTTTGCACATCGCAATATTGCACATCCGCTGAATATACAAAACCCAAACCAGGTCTAAAAGACCGGATATGCGGATTGGCAGGAGCAGTCGGATTCCAAAGAATGTTATTGTAAATCCTTGGGAAATTAACTCCACAACCACTATTCATGATGGTATTGGCATTGTATAATTGACTTCCACTTAAATTGGCAGAAGTATTATTATAGAAGGTACAGTTCACTATCTTTGTTTCATTACCAATTTCACTATTAGATGAATCGATACCATTGTTAAATACACCAGCACCGCCACGAATCGGGGAAACGCCCGTGTCAAC
>JAIWNQ010000183.1 GCA_020216745.1 Candidatus Hydrogenedens sp. | reverse complement strand
AGCCTCATTGCAGGTATTACCACGGAAAACGCAATCATGAATTAATGCATTTGCTTTATAATTATTTGAACCAATCGTTCCTGATAAATTTGCAATAGCACCACCCGCAGTTCCTGCAACATTGTCATAAAAAACACAATTAGCAATTACTGGTGATGATAACCAGTTATATATACCTGCACCACGCCAGGTATGATAATCACCTGCCACACCTGTTGCACGACCACCACGAATATAAAAACCATCAATTACTATATCAGTATTAGGTCCATTCGCTTTACCTATTACTATTACATGGTATGCATTTGTTCCACCACGAGAAGTTCTTCCATCTATTGTAGTTATATATCTTGCAGGTCTTCTCTGGTTTATCGAAGTCTCAGTTCCTTTGAATCCCCCGTAAAGGTGGACATCATCCTTCATTACCAATGAGCCTTCCACCGCAGAAGGTGCACCCCAACTTTCTGTTCTTAGTTCATCATAATTGCCCTGTGCTACCCAGACTTCCACAGGATTCCCCGGAGATGCTTGCGATGCCGCCGCATCGATCCCCTCCTGGATTGTCCGGAATGCCTTAGCCCACGAACTACCATCCGGGCTTGGGTCTGTACTCGCTTTGTTCACATATACCACACCAAATGACTGCATTGTGAACAAGCATATTACTACTATAATTCCTGTAATTGATTTTTTTGACATTTTTCTGTCTCCTTATAAAGTTTCTTATTATAACTAACAACTAATATAATTTCTAAAATAATTTAATCTCCACACCTTCGATTATCATGCACTTAACTTTCTTTATGTTTTACCATGTTATATAACTTTTTTATTATCATATATAAATTATACCATCAAATAATTAAAAAATACAATATTTTTTATTATTTTTTCAAATAGTGGGCTGAAAAAAATCAGCCCACTATGTTATCTATTCAAAAGCACAAATTACGGCTGTTGTCCGGGACAGAATCCATCTTCACCGTCTTCACAAGGATAATAACCATTCAGATTGAAGAACTGGATTAACCTCAGCAGCTCACCCAAACTAATCGTCCAATTTTGTGGGTTATAGTCTGACGCATGAGGCGTACAGGAATAATCTTCCCCCGGTCCAGGTGCGTAACCATCTTCGCCTTGTGGATCGCAATGATATCCACCGAAGTTGAAGAATTGTATTACTCTTAACAACTCGCTGAGATCAATTTTCCCATCTCCATTTTTATCCGCACTATGTGGAGGTGGTACCGCACCTTCTCCTTCACCTTCCACTACTCCCTCAGGAGTGCCTTCTATCGCACCTTCACCTTCTGGTGTGCCCTCCACTACACCTTCGCCTTCTACAACACCTTCAGGTGTGCCCTCAACTGCACCTTCTCCTTCTACAACACCTTCAGGTGTGCCTTCTATCGCACCTTCTCCTTCTACAACACCTTCAGGTGTGCCCTCAACTGCACCTTCTCCTTCTACAACACCTTCTGGTATTTCCTTAAACTGCACTCCTATTATTCTATCTCTATCCATAAGGACCTGGATCGAAGGCTGATTTGGATTATCTACACCCTCAAGGTCACCTGTCCATGTATCAAACATCCAACCTTCATTTGGAATCGCAGTTAATTGTACTAACGTCCCCACTTCATATAAAAGAACCTGTCCTGGTGATGGAACAGTTGTTCCTTGTCCTGATTCAACATTTATAGTTAACGACTTATAAACAATTTGTTCAAACCGAGCCCTAAGAACAGTATTAGAGTCTAATAGAAATTCATAGGGATTTTCTATCGTTACTAAATTGTCACTTTCGTCAAACCATCCAACAAATGCATATCCGGGATTTGGACTTGCATACACAGTTACTGGGAAACCATCCGCTAAGTAGTAAATTCCAGCATAAGGATAAATACTACCATTCGGTCCACTTTCTAATTGTAAGGAATAACCTGTATCTTCAAACCAACCTATTACATCGTAATTATCATTAACTGTTAACCATGCATTTACCCAATATTCCCATGTCTCTTCTTGATTTGGTCCCGGATTCTTTAATATCTGCCATCCACCAAAATAATTTTCTTCATCAGTTATGGCTTGTAAGTACACTTGCTCGTTATCTTTATAACATTGTGAACCGGGTCCTGGAATGATAGTGCCTGTTCCAGTTCCTGCTATTGCATAATTCACATTCCAATCACACTCTTCAAAGACTGCACGATATGTATAATTTGACTGTTCAGGATTAAACTCGACAGGCAATGGATTCATTATATCAACAACAAATTCATTTTCATCTACCCAGTATTTAAATCTCCAACCGGGGTCGGGGTATGCAATGAGCGTACACCATTGTCCATCAACATAACCATATGTGCCAGGTGATGAAGGTGTAGTAGTTCCATTCCCCTGTACTTCTAACATGGTGACCAAGTATTGCGCCTCTCCAAACTTACCTACAATTTTACGTAAAGTCATGCCTTCTTCTACCTGGAAAGCATAGAACCAGCTGGTTGATATAAGGTCGTTTGTATCGTAGTCATACCAACCTAAAAATGCATTCGGTTGGTAATTTGTAGCATTAAGGAATATCCATTGCCCAATCTTATAATAATATATTCCGGGTGCTGGATTAATCTCTCCCTTATCGGCTCCATCTATATAAAGTTCAAGTGTGAAATCAGCCTCTTCAAAATTAGCTGTGATTTCTTTATTACCATCCATTTGAATTTCTATAAAATCATCAAATGGATTGGCTTCACCAATATCCCCAGTCCATTGAGTAAAGAACCAACCCGGATTCGGATTCGCAAAAACATATACGGTACTATTCTCCTCATACCAATACTCACCTACTGGTGGATTCGTATTTCCACCCTCAAATGGATTTGTATTTATTGTTAATTTGTATGTCACTATTGGAACAAATACAGCAATAAATACTTTGTCTGAATCCATAGTAATAGTAACAGGAGTAACTGTAGCCACCTGACTACCATTTTCGTCTTCCCAATGGTCAAACTTATTTCCTATATTACCCCATGCATATAAGGTAACTTCTGCTTGTTCTGCATAATAATATGTTCCTGGAAATGGAAAGACACCACCTGAAAGACTATCAGGTAGCACCCCAGTCGTTAATGTGTAACCAGCATTTTCAAAAACTGCTCCAACCGTTTTATCTCCATCCATTAGTATATTTGCAAATAGTTGTGTTCCTGACGAACTAACATCACCAGTCCATCCAGCAAAATATGCCCCAGGACCGCTTAATGCATACAAATTCACCTGTTTCCCCGCAATGTATCTATACACCCCTGATCCCTGCGGGAACTCATCTACCGCACCATTGCCTGTTAAATTAAATGTAATAGTGTAAGTAGACTCCGTATCCACAAATACCGCCCTAACCTTAATATTTTCCATAATATTTGGGAACCCATAAGCCGGATTCTCCGTTAGTAACACATAATCACCTAAGCCTGCATCGTAAATCTCCCATTGCTTAAACGCATAATTACTTCCTCTTTGAGGATATGCTCTTATTCCAACCGAAGAATTATATGCAATAGGAGTTATCCCTACTGGCGGATTAGTGATACCTTCTCCTACAATTTCCACCTCAATACTTGCCTCGCATACTCCCGCACGACTAAGAGAACCACCAGGTAAAACCTTCAACCCTAACTGGTCTATAAATCCACAATACTCAGGCGGAACGGGATTGTAACTTATATCAATATTATCACCAGGCCCAATGCCAACATTATCAACTAAATATCCAAAATTCTCTATCTGGTTATAAGAAAGATTTACTTCATTCAGAGCAGTATAATTTAAAAGTGGATTAATATCCTGAATTTGATTATTACCAAGGTTCAATTCTATTAGTGTTGTCTTTGGTGCCCCATCCAGATCCATCACCCATATATCATCAATCTGATTACCTTCCGCAGTCAAACTTTCCAGGTTCGGCATATACTCTACACCACTCAAATCTTCTAAAACATTTTCACTCACACTTAAACTTGTAAGATTGCTGAAAGGTGTACTTATCGGCTGAGTGAACATGTTAGGACCAATATTATTTCCCGGGACGGATACACTTGTTAGATTTGGCAAATCAATCAAAGCATCAAGACTCTGAATACCAGTAAAGGCACATACAAACATAGAAAGGTTCGTCCAATTGCTTACTACATTAATATCATTAATCCCTATTCCACCTAAAAATGCAATTGAAGGATTTAATCCAGATAATCCAGAAATATCATTTATATCTGAACCTGTGCCAAATTCTATTATTGCTAATATGCCCAGATTATCCTCATCTATAAAGGTAATATTAGTCATATTAACGACATAATTATCCACTGCAGATTGCGTAAGACCGCAATTAAATTCTCCAAATACATTTAAGTTCTGGTCAACTGCATCCAATGGACTCCAATCAGCAATCGGATTATTACATAAATACAACTGAGTTAAATTCGACAATGAATTCAGGAAAGCGATTGAAGTCACATTTTCTAAACCACCTATACTAAGCATACCAAGATTTGTTAAATTAGTTAAAACATTTAAGTCAGCATCATCTAAATCATTTACACCAGTAGCAAAAAAATCTACTCCTTCTGGATACAATCCAAACACACCGAAACCTAAATTTAAGCCTATCAAATTTGTAAATGTTGAAAGAGTGGATATATCGCTAATCTGGTTATATCCTATATCTAACACATTTAGATTACCTGCTAAATTAGATAAAGGACTTATATCGGTAATTTGATTCTTACCCAACATTAAAACTGAAAGATTTGTTAAACCTCCATAAGTAGTATCTCCAAGTGGCGACAAATCGGTTATTTGATTACCAATAAGGTTTAACACTTCCAATGCTGTACAAGCCTCCAAGCCTGTCAAATATTGAATATTTAAGTATGACGCATCCAAATAAGTAAATGCAGGGTCTGACAATTCATCTGAGGTAGGTGGATCACTTAAAGGTACTCCAACTTGAGCTTCATATTGTGCTTTCACAGCCTCCAACAAATTTGAATCGTTAAAGGTTACAACCCCTGCTAATGCATTCGCTGATAACAGCAAGGTGATAATTAGAACTAAACTCTTTCTCATAACTAAATCTCCTTTAATTTATGTTTTTTTATTTTCTTTCTTATATTTTTAACATATATAAGTTATACCATATTCTCATTAAAATGTCAAATATAGCTTCAAAATCTCTTACACAATTTTACTGCCTGAGCAAATATATCTACAGATTTCATTAGATTATCTATATTTTCATAGCCATAAGATACTCTTAATTGGTACTTCCCTCTTTCAGCAAGATTACCTTTAGGGTGAACACAATATACACCGGGCAAATAAATTACCCGTGGTTTCATAGTATTTTCACCTTCATACCAATCCCAATCTTTATCTCCTGTTTTTCTGGAAAGCATATTGAAAAACGAAGAACCCCGTTCTGTATTTATACCATTAAAAGTTAAGTAAAGATAAAAACCAGCATCCCCTCCAGAAATAGATGCTATGTGATTTCCCATTTCCTCAATAAACTGTTTTTTAAATAATGTCCCTTTTTCTTTATATCCCTCATTAACACTATTGTATTGTTTTAATCCATATTTTGTTATCAATTGTGCAGATATTTCCTGTGTTACTAATGGAGCACTAAATCCAACGTCGCTGTTCCATTGTACTAATCCATTTAACAAAAGACTATTTTGCGGACCTATGATAAAACCCACACGGAGTGAAGGAGCAAATACTTTTGATAAAGTACCAATTTCATAGACAGACCCATCATTATCATAAATAGATGGTGAAATAGGCTTTTCCAATTCAAGGTTATGAATAAGCCATTCATAGGCAAGGTCGAAAATAATAGGTATATACACATTATATTTTCTTGATAAGTATTGTATGCTTTCCACAATTTCTCTTCTTCTTCGGTTAGAAATCACAGTGCAAGTTGGATTATTTACAGTTACAAAATAACAAAAAGACACAGGGTTCCCCTGTTTTAAATGTGTTTCAAGCACCTCCATTAGAATATGAATATCAGGACCTTCTACCTCTTCTTGAACAGGTACAATTTCAAACCCATACCGTTCTAATGTCGAAGTATATATATAGTAGACTGGATCAGTCGTGATGACAATACCTTTCCTCAATATATTAGCCAAACCCGTCAATATGCTTGTTGCTCCACTGACCCCAATAATTATACGCCTCTCATCAAAATCAGGGATACCTTCCATCCTATTATTTTTCCACAATTCTTGATAAAACCATTTAATGGTTTCTATTAATTGAATGGAACCTTCTGGACCGCCATAATTTAACAAGTGTGAAGGCCTCGTGTCTTTCTTTGCAAGCATCGACGCAATTTCTGCAAATTCATCATAGGGAATAGTATCCTCATTAACATACCCAACACCAAGGTTAATATCTACATCGGGTCGGAAATCTTTAGCAAACTCAGACATCATTTGGCTGACAGGAGAGGGTTGAGAAGAATAAAAACCGTATAAAGAAAAACAATCACTTCTCATATCATTTCATTAACTTCTGATTGGATAATAGTTGTTCTATCCATTTTTTTCAATTTTCTGAACCAACTCCGTTCTAACAGGGTAAGTTCTATTTCCATAACTTATGTAATAATAAGGTGCTTGTTCGACTACATCGTCAGCTGGCTGACGCAAACCACTTTTAAAGTAAACCATATACTTCTTAATTGTATTCCTTCCTGATAATGTATTTATCCTCCGACTCACAGTAATTTTCCCACTTATCCTGCTTGCATAATAATTAGAATCAACCTTCAGTCCTAACTTTGATTTTACTAATTTTACATAGTTAACCGTCTCATCAAAAGGAGGAATACCTTTATACTTTTTCACGTTTTCGGGTCCAGAATTATACCCTGCCAATGCCAAATCAATATTCCCATTAAACAAATCTAACATTCTACTTAAATATTGAACACCACCTGCAATATTTTGTGCAGGGTCAAATATATCAGTAACACCCATTTCAACTGCAGTTGCAGGCATTAATTGCATCAAACCACATGCTCCCGCAGTGGAAACTGCATTGGGATTAAACCCACTTTCCACTTCCATAACAGCCCAGATTAAACGTTCATCTACCTGATAATATTGACTACATTCTTTAACAATATTCTGAATCGTATCAAAATTATATGTTTTCCCTTTATATAAATGTTCAAACTTTTTTGCTACATGAACAGGTTCTAACGGTACAATAATTGCATATCCCCCATCGTCAGTTCCCGTTTTTTGATTTGAACTTATACTTTTATTACCAGACTTCGCTCCCGATTGTTGCGACTTCTTAAAATATACCTCTTTATATTCGTTTTTAGAACGGTATTTTTGTGGACGATTTGTAAACACGACTGTACCATCTTTTTTCTGGAACTGATACAATCCCTTTTGCTGTGAACGGTCAGCATATGCTTCCTTAAAGTCAATTTTATATACTTTCGTTCCGACAGAGGAGCCATCTTTTACATCTTTATTTGTAAGTAGATTAGAATTCGGTTCTGCACTCACAAAGAATGAAAAAATCAATACTGAAAAAATAAAACCGAAGCATCTTCTTCCGCATCTCTTGGTAATAAAAATATTCTGAAATTGATTTGTAATCATTACACACATTTCTCATTCATAAAAATTTCTATAACTAATAATAGAAAATCTTGATGTTTTTTGTCAACAAATTATCCGCATTAATTCATTTTTCTACCACTAATTCATTTACACTAAAACCTGTTTTATTCTCGACCTTAGGTAGGCTTTTCCCTTTAACAATAATAGTTCCTCTAATATCAGAAATCTGGCAATCTTTTGAAAGGGTATTTATTTCGATAGGACTTCGTTCATAAATATCATACACAACACAATCATTAAAACACACCCCACCAAGTTTTGCAACCATTGTTTTTTTCCATTGGTTTATCTTGATTGGAAAACCATTACTTTTCGGGGGTGTATTAACACATACGCAATTATCAAAATATATCTTTACCCCGTCCGCAGATTTATCAAAAACACAAATCCCCCCTCTTTGAGAACCTTCTATATAACAGTTTTTAAATTTAATATCTCCCAAAGGCCCATCTTTAGTAACCGCACCAATAGCTACACCATGGTCAAAGTCATTTTGAATAAAACAATTTTCAACAGTAATTGATACTGGAAGAGTCGTTTTATCAAATTGTTTCAAATAAATAAGTATACCCGCTCCTTTATTTTCCTTAATCATACAATTCTTCATAACAATATTTGTTAGTTGTTCAGATTCTTGATTAGGTTCAAAATCAATTCCTGCCTGTGGTGCTGTTCCTGAAGTTCCAATTAATAAACAATTTTCTATCGTTAAATTTGAAGCACTAATAACGCTAATCCCTTGACGATGATTATCATAACAAACAACATCACGAATAAGTACATTTTCACATCTATTCAGATTATTTGTCGCACCAATATAAATTCCATCTCCTCCACTACTTTCACATCGAATACCTTCTACCAAAACATTTTTACAACCACAAATAGACAGGGTCATACGCCACTCCGCAGGTTTATATTGTTTCTTGTCCTGATAATCCTTCTTATTCATTTTTAATGTGGCACCATAACCTGAGATAGTGAGATTTTCCACATTATCAGCACTAAATAAGGAATCTCCTCCCCCTTTAAATTCTCCTTTTTTTGCTAATATAACTACACCCGACATCAAAGTGATCTTTTGGTTTGAACGTAATGTAATTGGTCTAACAATCCATGGCACACCCATATTAGGGACAATAACCTCTTCAGCGTCGGAATTAATTGCCGACTGTAACGACTCAGTAGCATCCTGTTCATTAAATCCCCACCATGCTGGACTTGCCCAATTCAGGCTCCCTTGCTCAACTTGGGATATTGCCTCATGATTAGGTTGATATAAAGAAACCTTTAAATCCGACGGATATGCAGAATTAATTAGTAAAATTATTGAAATAAAAAATAGTTTTTTCACATCCATTTGATTTATTCCTATAAAGGGCTTTTATTTATGGAGAACTAAAAATTACAATCATTATACTTCTTTTAACACATCAAAATCTTTCCCATAATCATCCTACATCAAACAAAGCCAAAATTTTTAATTCACACTACGCCACATTTGCATTTTTCTATTTAAGTTTTGTATCTGAAATTTTATGTCTACTTATGATAAACTACTTCACATCTTCATTATCACCGGAGAATTAAATATACTGATGGAGAAACTCTCATGATTCCAAACATTAAAATTGATGTCTCTTTATGTCATGCCGATAAAATTGGCACTGACCACGGTTATACAACCAATGAATTTAAGCAACTTTCAAATCAAATTGAGGAATGCCATAAACAAATACTAAAAGAAAGAGAAATTAAGAAATATGGCTTCTTCGACCTTTACAAAGACAAAAAGACAAGGGAAAAAATAAAAGAGGTATCAAAGCAATTTTTAAATCAGGGTATCGAAAATTTAGTTATCCTTGGCATTGGTGGTTCCGCATTAGGGATTACCGCTTTAAATACAGCAATTAACGGCCCTTATTATAATCTCCTTTCTAAAGAGCAAAGAAAAGCTTATCCCCGATTATTTGTTATGGATAATATTGACCCATCAACATTTGAGAGAATACTTCAATTATGCCCACCTGAAAAAACATTATATAACGCTATCTCAAAATCAGGTGAAACTGCTGAAACAATGTGCCAGCTACTTATCGTTTTAAAAAAACTGGAGAATTCATTAGGTCCTGAAAAAATAAAGGAACACCTCGTTATTACAACAAGCCCAAAAAGTGAAAATGCCCCAAAAAGTCTTCTACATCCTATCGCTGAAAAATACGGGATTACCCAATTTGAAATTCCGCTAAATGTCGGGGGCAGATTCTCAGTCTTCTCGCCAGTAG
>JAIWNQ010000182.1 GCA_020216745.1 Candidatus Hydrogenedens sp. | reverse complement strand
GACTTTTCCCTGCGGAAATGTTAGGCTTTGACCTTGAAGCAATTGCTGAAGGGTGTGCAAGCATAGATAAGGTATGTTCCAACCCTCAATTAGACCAGAACCCTGCTTATTTATTTGCAGGCATTCACTATTTATTAGACAAAACAAAAGGGAAAAAAATCTCTGTTATGATGCCCTATTCCGACCGATTGAAAGATACCGCAGATTGGTATTGTCAGCTATGGGCAGAAAGTTTAGGAAAAAAAGATGACCTTAATGGTAACGAAATTTTTAATGGACAAACACCTGTAAAAGCATTAGGGGCAACAGACCAACATTCTCAAATACAACTTTATCGGGAAGGTCCAAATGATAAAATAATAAATATGATTAAGGTGAAAGATTTTAATACATCTCTACCTGTTCCCGAGATGTTTTCAGAAATCCCAGAGTTAGATTATATCCAAGGTCAAACCATGAACGACTTAATTGAAGCAGAATTTGAAGGAACTAAAGATGCCCTTACTATAAGCCACAGGCCTGTAATTGTTATTGAAATAGAAAAAATTTCAGAATATACAGTATCACAGTTATTATATATGTTAGAGGTAGCAACAGCAATGGCAGGAAAACTATATAACATCAATGCCTTTAATCAACCAGGAGTAGATGAAGGAAAAAGAATTGCAAGACAACTAATGATGGAGAAGAAAAAGAGAATATAATTATCTTTTTCAATTTGCCATACTTAAGAAAAAATTATTATGGAAAACTCCGAAAACATAGACCCATCAAATGAGATTAACACCAACTCGACGGTGGATGTTATTTTTTTTACCCGAAGAAAGAAAGCATTTAAATATATAATAGCCTCTACCATATTATTAACTTTTTGTTTATGGTTTTCGGATAGATATTTAAGGTTAGATTTAGACGAAACAAAGTATAGAATAGCATTAACCCTTGAAAATGAATCAGCCCGTCCAATATTACGAAGCATTGCTCAAAAATATTCAACAAACTCTGAACTAAAAAATGACTCACGCTACTTACAATATTTAGAGTTTCTCGCCTCCATCGAAGAAGGCGAAGAAGTTATTAAATTATACGACCAGATATACCAATCCAGTACCTATAATGTGTCATTTTTAATAAACTACGGTTGCCGACTTTATTTATTAGGAAAGTATGAACAGGCACAAAGAATCTTCAAAGAGGCAGAGGCATTTACACCCAGTAATTCTCTAATCGAATATTTAGAATCTGCCACCATTATATACCCACTGGTTAATGATGAAACAATCTTCGAGCATGGCATTTCAATCATTGCTAAAAATAATAGAAGTGAACATCCTATTATTTATCCGAAACCATTCTGGCATCCTACACTTCCCACAAACACTTATTTATTTTATATGCGACGTGAAGAATGTATTAACCGTTGTATTTCGCCTATTTACCGACTTTCCAGCGATATACTCAACAGAATAAATACCGAATCAAAACATAATAAAACGCATCATAAAAAAACATGGCTTGAAGAATTATACCTCATGGGAGAAAAAATAGGTTCGGCTGTGAATATTAATTCCGAGTATAGATTTTTCACTACTATGCTTTCCCTAAAAATAAAAAAAGATGTCCTTGAATTTTATAAAAATGTTTCAGACCAGTGGAAATCAGAGTTATTAAATGATAAATTAACAAACCTTAATAATATATCTTCTTTGCTAAATGAGTTTCAGACCTTTGAGGAAAAAAGGAAATTAGAATTTGAACAAAGTAAAAATAATCGAATTAAATTAATCTGGTTAGTTGTCTCTGGGTTTTTAGAAATCCTAATCCTCTTTATAATTCTAAAACTTATTTCTTCACTCTTAAAAAGATTCGAAAAACCATCAATTTCTTTTTACCAATTCCCCTCATTACTTTACTTGTCAATACTAATATGGTTATTTCTAACCCTCTTATTAATTTTCTATTTTTCATATTTCGAAAATTTTATACACAACAACTACTCTTTTATATCATTCCTCTGGTACTCATTTCTTTCTTTACCTCTAATTTCAAGCTCTGTTTTTTTTATCAATAAGTTCTTTAAGAAAAAAGAGTCTCACAAAACAAATGGACATTCAGATTACACCGAGAAACATATTGAAACTCGTAAATCAACTTGGATTCGCTTTATTACCTATTTTATATTTTTTATTGAAAGAATATCTGGAATATTATTGGGAACTTATATCTTAGTTATTTGTTTTTGGTTTATTTTGTTCCGAGCT
Organism: Candidatus Hydrogenedens sp.; assembly: GCA_020216745.1. Classification (GTDB taxonomy): domain Bacteria; phylum Hydrogenedentota; class Hydrogenedentia; order Hydrogenedentales; family Hydrogenedentaceae; genus Hydrogenedens. The sequence continues at coordinate 7,739 of JAIWNQ010000182.1, read as the reverse complement.
ACCTATCACTCATATCCATACCAAATAAATCTGGTTCCAGATAAACTTCTTATCGATGAGATGAATTTGATATTAAAATATATTTCGATTTTCCATTCTTGACATATTTGTTTATAATTGTATATAATAAATGCTAATCCAACCAATAATGTTAAATCTGTAATAATTACTAAACTATAAATTCAAGGAGGTAATCAAGAATGAACAAAGAACAAAAAGCCTACACAACCTTTGAAGCAGCACGAATTTGTCATGTAACTCATCACAGTATTAAAAACTGGATTCGTCAAGGACTGATTAAAGCATCACGGACTCCTGGAGGCCACTACAGAATCCTCGAAAAAGACCTGGACGAATTTAGAGAAAAATATGATATGTTCCCAAGAGATAAAAATGCAAAGAAATACAGAATTATGGTTGTTGATGATGAGCCCGATGCCATAAACTTAATAGAAAATATTTTAGGTAAAGATGAATACGAAATTATTAAAGTAACGAACGCAACTGAAGTAGGCTTAAAATCTTTACAACTATCACCAGACCTTATCCTTCTTGATTTCCTTATGCCTGAAATTAACGGGTTCGAAGTATGCAGAGCCCTTAGAAGCAATGACATGACTCGATTTATTCCTATTATGGCGGTTACTTGTTTAACTAAAGATTCTGACATTGAACGGATATTTGCTTGTGGAGCAGATGAGTATTTAGCAAAACCTTTTAAGGTAGACCAACTTGTCGAAAAGGTAAAAGAGCTGGTAACTAAAGGGCGACCTGTCCAAAAATAATTTGATTCAAATAATAAAATTAATAAATCACAAGTTCAGTAAACAAACATAACTTTCTTTGTCTAACGGACAAGGGGCTCATGGAATCAACACCAAAATATCAGACAAGTATTGAACGAAAGTTTTTCACAGCGATATTTTGGGTTGGCGTAATTCCCATGACCTTAACGTTAATTATTGCTTATGTTTTTGCCCGAGAAGGTCAGTGGATTACTACAAAACGAAATTTAACAACTGCTGTCCGCAAAACAACAGAAGGGGTTCGCCTCTCATTAGAAACAAGGTTAAATTTCTCAGCGAGAGTTATAACAGACCCTCTTTTTTCACAATTCTGTCAATCTTCCCATGATGTCAGACAATCCCTTGAAAACAAACTTTCTGAAAAACTATCTGACATCCAGACCATAAGTCAAGGGAAAACAATTGCTTTTGCTATTTTTGATACAGAGGGACATATCCTTTATTCAACACAGATGTTTAATCCTGGTGATTTTATATTAGATAAATGGTATCAAAAAATAAGATGGCCTTATATTGTATCTATATCTACTCCACCAAAAACAGAAAATTATACCCTTACAGTCGCCATTCCCATATACACAAAAGAAGACAACAAAATTGTTGGTTTCTTATTAGAAGTTCAGCAAGCAACAGAATTAATCGATTTCATACTTAGTCAACCGAATGAAACTGGTGGCTTTTCAACAGAAAATATATATAACACCATAATATATATAAGAGGAAATGATGGAATTGCCCTGTATAAAGATTTCAATAAAGAGAACAAGAAAAATGATATTAATTATGAGATTGTTGATAATCGATTAGTCCAACGATTAAAACGTTCCTCCAATAAAACAGAAGGGTATATCACATTATTACGATTTTCAAGCCGTGGGAAGGTAGCCCCTATTGTAATGGCATACCAAAAGATATACCCAGAGTATGAACTTTATTTCTGTGCCTATAGACCTCTATATGATATTTTTTGGTTTATTCATTTTGGTTCTATCTTAGCCTTAGCAATAGCAGGATTTATAATACTTTTCTTCTCACTCATTGGGTATCGAATTGTTCATCGAAATATTTTAAGACCACTTAGTTTAATCAATGAAGGAGCACAATTAATACAAGGAGGAGATTTAGAACTAAAATTAAAAATTGATACAGGAGATGAATTAGAAGAAGTAGCCAAGTCTTTCAACCAGATGGCAAGTGCACTTCGCAAAAATATTTATGAATTAGAAGCCTCTGAAGAACGTTACCGCAATTTAGTAAATTCCATGCGAGATGGTATATATCAAACTACCAAAGACGGCACTTTAACTCTTATCAACCCAGCAGGAGCAAAAATCTTAGGATTTGATTCACCAGAGGACTCCATCGGCACAGACTTGGAAAAATTATTTCTAAACTCCAATGACTTCAAAGAACTCTGTGCAGAATTAAACGAAAAACAGTATCTATTTCAATATCGAACATGGATAAAACCTATTAAAGGGGAACTTCTTTGCATTGAAATTTCAGCAACATGGATAAAAGATAGCAATAATAATATTGTTGGTGTTGAAGGAATATTCAGAGATATTACAAAAAATGTCCTGTTAGAAAAAGAGGTTCAGGAACGTGCAGAACGATTAAAGGCTGTCAATTTTATTGCACAAACCATTAACTCTAATCTGGAAGTTGGAAAAGTTTTAGAAAATGTTGTCAAAGAGATTAAACGATTAATAGCAAATATTGACTATGCCATTGTAGCACTACTCCTAGAAGGTTCAGAATCATCCAAAGAGCAATCAACTGCCTACGAAATTCTACCCCTTTTCCCTATCACACAGGTAAAGTCTCAAAAATCCTCATTTTACTGTGCTGAAAAAGTCCTTATTAATAAGAAAACACTCCATATTGATTATCTTAGTTCCGAAGATGAAAAAATTGCCAGTGAATTTCCAACAGACATAATAAGCCTTATCGCCACTCCTCTCTTTGCAGAAGATAAAATCATAGGTATCCTTGTTATAGGCTCTAAAATACCAAAAGCCTTTACTATCCACGATGTTGAAATTGTAGAAGAAGTTTCACCCCATATAGCAGTAGCAATACGAAATGCACGATTAATGGAAAGACTACAAAAAACACTGGATGAAGTAAAGAAAGCCCAACAGCAACTAAACAAAGCCAATGAAGAATTAAAAACCCTTGATGAAATGAAAACAAATCTATTGTCTAATGTCTCACATGAACTTCGGACGCCATTAGTCTCCATCATGGGTTACACAGATATGATATTAAGTGGGAAAACAGGACCTATCACCGATACACAGAAAGAATATTTATCTATAAGTATGAGGAATATAGAGAAACTGGTGAACCTGATAGAGAATTTACTCGATTTCTCAAAACTCCACAAGGGTAAGGAAGAACTCGTATTTAGCACTTTTGATATTGTTGAATCTGCAGAAATTGGATTACAAAATATCCGTCCTATGGCGGAACCAAGAGGAATTCAACTAATATTAACTGCCGAGACAAAGCCTATCCTTGTAGACGGAGATAAAGGAAAAATTCTTCAAGTCTTCAATAATCTTCTTTCCAATGCAGTAAAATTTAATAATAATAATGGAACTGTCGAAGTCAAATTAAAAATTATCGAAGATGAGGTAGAGGTCTCAGTTACAGATACAGGGATAGGAATTCCTCCAGAAGCATATGACAAAATTTTCACACGATTCTATCAAGTAGATTCCTCTACAACACGTAAATATGGAGGGACAGGCATTGGACTTTCAATCTCTCAAGACATTATCCGTTTACATGGTAGCCGTATCATCCTGTCAAGCACCTTAGGACAAGGAACAACTTTCTCGTTCCGATTACCTATTCATGGTACCAAAAGTGAAGTTAGCAGAAAATATGTTTCAGAAATTACACCCGATGAAACACATTTATTAGTAGAATTAGTAACTCAAGACCGTTCTCTAAGTGCACAAATCAGACAATGGCTACTTGAAGAGAATATCGATATACTACACGCTTCATACCCATCGTTTGCTCTTTCTTTAGTATTCAAATATAATCCCGATTGTCTCATCATTGATTGTGAAGAAACACCCTTAGGAAAAGAGCATGTCAATGAAATATTAGAAAACCCAGCAATTTCTCATATACCTATAATAATTATTACAAATAATGATTCCGTTTATAAACAATTTTCGGAAAAGGTCATTCATCGTTTACCGAAACAATTTCGGAAAAGTGTTCTTTTAAGTGCTATTCGGTATGCAATAAAAAATGTTACTGAAGAGCAACCTTTACTCGGCAACGAAATCTTATGTGTTGATGATGACCCTGAAATACTTCAATTCATGAAACGGTGTCTTGAGACTGCAGGTTATAAGGTAGACACTTCCAGATCTGGAGAAGAAGCCCTTGAAAAACTTCAAACAGGTCGTTTTAGTCTTCTTCTATTAGACATTGCCATGCCAGGACTCGACGGATGGGAAATATGCAGGATAATAAAAACAAATTCTAAATACAAGGGAATAAGAATTCACATTGTTACTGCAAAATCGGTCAATGAGGACTTGCAAAAAATTTATGAGGTAGGGGCAGAAGGTTTACTTCAAAAACCATTTAAACAAGAAGAACTCCTCTCCATTGTTAAAACTTATATGCCTTAAAAAGCATAATCAAAATTAAATAATTTACTCTGGAAGTGTTTCGAAAAATCTATGTGTAGGCTCTATTATTTTTTGACTCTTCCGTTCCGTATCTAAAATTGGATTAAATAATACCTTAATTGGTCCCTCGCTTTTACCTTCAACCCATTTAGATAATAATTCAATACCTTCTGATGCAGATTCGCGAACAGGTAACCATACATGAGCTGAAGCCTCATCTAAAACAATTCCTTTCTCCTCGTATGTCCAGGTTAATACCTCACAGTCCCTACCGATTTTCCGTCCTGACTTCTTTATTCCCTCACGAACTGCCTCTCCATTTTCTGTACCACTACTATCAACCAAAGCAGTAACATTAGTATCGGATAAAAGTTGGTGAACCCGCAATGCTACATTACTCGCTCCAAAATTAACATATTTCACATGTCTCTCAGAAAAAGGCAAGCCAGCTTCCTCTAACGCTCTTTTATATCCCCGTACTCGTTCCACCCCAGGTTGATAATTGTGGAAACCCTGTAATATAGCAATATGTTTATGCCCTCTATCTATCAAAAATTTTGTGCTTATATAAGCTGCTTTTTCATAATCAACCGTCGCATAAGACAACTCAGGAAAAGATTCCAATCTCCCAAAGGCTACATAAGGAATACCTGTTACGTGAATCTTCCTCGCAATTACATCCGATAACGATAAAGGACCTGCAATTATACATGCTTTAAAAAGATTATCAAAAACACCCCGAGCATAATTTTCTATTTTTCCCAATTCGTAAGGGAACATATCAAAACAAATATATTCCCCCTTTTTCCCAAATACTCGGTATAACTCCATAAATAGCCATAGAAAAAAATTGGGACTAAAAGGAACTATCTCTATGGGTGCAGGAAACGTAACTCCAATACATGCAGGTTGATTTGCTCTCAACGAACGAGCAAAAATATTGGGATGATAACCCAATTTTTCAACGATTTCAAGCACTTTCTTACGAGTTTCATCTTTAACCCCATCCTTAAAATTAATAACCTTACTAACTGTTTTTGCAGAAACACCTGCCATTTTTGCAATATCGTAAATTGTTATTTTCTCGAACATATAGAAATCTCCCTTTAGGTAACCGTTTACTATATTATAGCATAAAATTAAAGATATTAAATCTTTTTTATATCTTAACAATTGTTATTTATATAACAAAAAAATAATTTGACAAATATAATCTGATAGTGTATAATATAGGTATAAGGTAAACGATTACCTCAATGGGCGAGGTAGTCAAAAAGGTTTTCTAACAAAAAACATAAGGAGTTATCCTATGAAGAAAAAAGGTTTCACACTCATCGAACTGCTGGTCGTTATTGCCATCATCGGTATTCTCGCCGCAATATTACTACCAGCATTGGCAAGGGCACGCGAAGCGGCAAGACGCTCCAGCTGTCAGAACAACTTAAAACAGTGGGGCCTCGTTTTCAAAATGTATTCTAACGAGGCTAAGGGAGAACGTTTTCCTCCCATTCAAGCAGGTAAATATTTAACTTATGACCAACAACCTCAAGGCGTCCTTGATGCAGGACCTAATGTATTCGTTCTATATCCTGAATACTTAACTGATCCCATGATTATGTTCTGCCCATCTGATGCAGAATTAGGGGAATCTATTGCCCGTGCTCACATCAACAGAGATGTAAATCAGGACTGGTGTGTTGGATATGCAGCCAATCATGGTGGAGACTGTGCAAGAGCAATCGATGCAAGCTATGGTTATTTAGGTTGGGTTCTGGATAAAGGTAATTGTACTGACCTAACTGCTCCATTAAGTAGTTACCCTATGTTTGCAACTCTTGCTCAATTGTTAGGAGTTCAGATAGATACGAGCACTCAGGTTTCCCAGCAAGTAGCTGAGGCTTTAAATTATCTAATAACCAATGCAGCATCCATTATTGCAAATCCAGATAATGTTCCCCCTGGAATTTTTAATGCTGTAGATAAAGATATTCCTGTCACACCAGGATTAGGTAATGGCGGTGGTTCTACTGTATATCGTCTTCGTGAAGGTATCGAACGATTCTTAATTACAGACATTAACAATCCTGCCGCCTCTGCACAAGCCCAAAGTTCTGTATGGATAATGTTTGACCAATTAGCCACCAACGCATCTGCATACAATCATATTCCAGGTGGTGCTAATGTCCTTTACATGGATGGACACGTTCAGTTCCAGAGATATGGCGAATGCGAACCAGCCCCTGTTAATAAACCCATGGCTACTATGATAGGTATTATTACGACAGAGCAATAAAGATTATATTTTGACCCTTTACTCACAAAAGAATGTCGGCGATATTAAAATCGCCGACATTTTTTATTATCTTACTAATCTTATATAAATCTACCTAATTACAATAGATGTGTAATCTATATTATATGTTTTACCATTTTCTTGCAGAGATAACCTTCCTGCTTCATTTATTAATTCATTATAAAATGAATTTTTTGGTGTTGCAATAATCCCAAGGCTATCTATTCTTTCAATCTCTTCCAATTGTTCTTGTCTATCATCAATACTATCAATTTTCCCTACACAACGCACCAACTCTTCTATCGAAGTATAACCATAGCCCACAGGTTTCAATCCAGGACCATTCCATGGAACTAATCGGAAATAATCTGTATTAATGGTGTAAAATTTTTTACTCGGTTCCGTTAGTTCCTCTTTAATACTATAACTCACACCACGAAATTGGTCATCATGTCTCAAAGTTGCTGTGCAATTTTCACTTTCAAAGTATAATTCTAATCCTTGTTGGTTGCTCCCTCCTCCCATATCAGGATAGCCAAGCCCATTAATTACCGACAAAATACCTCCATTTTCATAGGTTACCCTGCCATGCGACCATAGATAGCCCAGATTACCATTAGGAAACGGTTTTTTTATACCAACAACAGAAACAGATATTGGCTTTAACCCTGTTATAAAAGTAACAAGGTCAACATAATGACAGCCGACATAAGTAAAAGGGTCGGAAATATCACAGGTAAACCAATTTTGGAAATTACTATGGCGGTAATAGTAAGGCTCAATCATCTTTGCCTCACCGATGATAAATTCACCGAATAATCCATTTTGATAGTTTTTCCGTGCCAAAAGCGAACGAATATCAAAACGCTTATGATATTCTACCCCTACAAAAAGTCTTTTTTCTTTTGCTATTCTCTCAATCTCCTCAAGTTGTTTATAAGTCTGAACAAGAGGTTTGACACAAATTATATGTTGTTCATG
>JAIWNQ010000181.1 GCA_020216745.1 Candidatus Hydrogenedens sp. | reverse complement strand
AGTAAGTGCTTCCATAATAGCGGGATAATGCAAATGGTCAGGTAATGCGACAAAAACACATTGGCGGGGTGATAATGTCTTTATCGCCTCTTTGTATAAATCTGGATAGTATTCACTCTCGGACGTATCCAGAGAAGGAAAAGAATTAAATGTTTGGTCAGGGAAAGCCTCTCTAATAAATGGGCTTTCCTGCAAATGTTTTAACGGTGTCGTATGTCTCGCACAGATAGAAATCTCCCCAATCAAACCAATTCTTTGCAAGTGATATAACGAAGGTAGAATTTGGTCGTGAACTATCATTCCTCCACCGATAATTAGCACGTCTTTTGTTACCATAGAATCAGTCCCTATTATCTCTTTAGTTATAGAAATAGGTTATTGTTATTTCATTTTTCAATTTTTCCAACTCCTGTTTTAATACTTCTCTAACCTTTTGTTGAACAAGGTCTCTCTGAATCCCTTTTTCTACCTTTGCCAGTGGTACGTCACCAGGGCTATTTTTTGATACTATTTTAATTATATTCCAACCATTTCGTGAATGAAACGGAGGAGAAATAGCACCCTCTGGAAGAAATACCAGGTAATGTTTTATCTCGGGTTGAACATCATTTAGTGTCATCTCATAATACATATAATTTTGATGGGAAGAAAATGTATCCTGTGAATATTCTTTAGCAAGTGCAAAAAAATCTTCTCCTTTTTGTGTTCTTCGGTAGATTTCATTAATCAACTTTTCCTTCTCAGGGTCTCCAACAAAATCAACTATTAAAATATTTGCAAAGTCATAGGTATCTACATTTCTTTTGATAATGCCCATTTTCTTATACTTCTGATATGCTTCTTCAACATCTTTTTCAGAAATAGAAACAGTTTTTTTAATATTTTCAATATACGTATCTACCATAATTTTCTTTATAATCTGTTGCTTAATATACTCATCTGATAGGTGATATGATTGTAACCAGCGTTGATAAGCCTCTTTTCCACCTAACAACTGAATACCCTCTTCGTAAATATGTTCAACTTCCTCTTGAGAATATGTAATATTTTCACGACTCGCCAACAAAAATATCATGGTATGTTCTACAATCTCATCGAGAACTTTCCGCTGAAATTGCTCATAATGTTGAGTGGAATTTAAATATGCTGTTTTCTGTAATTCTAACTGTCTATATCGCAAATAGGCTTGGTAATCTGCTTTGGTTATTATTTCAGAACCTACCTGAACCAGCTTTTCATCAGATACCGAAGTAGGAGTTACATTCGTTGCAAAATCCTTATGATTCACTGTATTTTCAGCTGAAAAGGAGGCCGTAATAGCCCAACAAAATGCAATAAAAGTACGTAGTCCTATTCTTAATAAAATACCGTTATGTGTCATATTAAAGCCATTTTTACAAATTAACATACTTACCAAGACGAGCAGACTTGTAAATACATTCGATTAATTCAACAGCATGTCGTGCTTCTCTTCCATCCACGGCAGGCTTTCGACCTTTTAATATTGCTTGAGCGAAATCTTCAATTTGTCTACGGTGCCCCTCAATCTTTAAAGCTGCCAATGGGTCACTTGCACCAGAGCCCAATTCTGATTCTTTCGACATTGATTTTTCAACCTTTGCATCAATGGGCTTCCTCCTACTGAACTTCCAGAAAATAAGTTTCCCATCTTCAAGTACTGCACTACCTTCCGAACCATGTACTTCTACACGCGCTGGGTGTCCTGGCCAAATAGCCGTGCTACCTTCAATAACACCATAGGCACCGTTTTTAAATTCAAGTGTAGCGGTTGCTAAATCTTCTACTTCTAAACCTTCATGAGCGATACATTGCGTTTGAGCAAAAACCCGCTTTACAGGGCCCATAAACCATAAAAGTAAGTCGATTTGATGTATCCCCTGGTTCATCAAAGCACCACCTCCATCTAATTTCCACGTACCACGCCATGAAGCACTGGCATAGTATTCTTTTGAACGGAACCATTTAATATAGGCATCACCTAATACCAATTTTCCAAAACGATTTTGCTCTATTGCTTGTTTGATCAATCGCGAACCTTCTGCAAACCGACTTTGGAATATACATCCTAATAGAACATTATATTTATCCGCAGATTTAATAATACGGTCAATTCTTTTAGTCGTCACTTCAAGAGGTTTCTCAGATAATATATGTTTTCCAGCTTCCGCACAATTTTCAGCAATTTCTGCCCTTAAACCACTGGGAACACAAATACACACTGCTTGGATATCTTTTCGTTCCAGCATCTTTTTATAATCCGTATACGGCTCTGCATTATATTGATTTGCCAACCGCAAAGCATTCTTTTCCACCACATCAGATACAGCCACTAATCTCGCACAAGGAACCGCTTGTATTGCGGCGGCATGAACAGGACCTATATTACCACAACCAATAATTCCAAAGCCGACTTTCTTCATGATTTATCTCCTTATGTTAAGTTCATTCATAATAACAGCACATTGTTAATCATGCTATTTATAAAAGGCAAGTATTACACCGTAAATTATATCTATGATATAATACCAAATCCAACCTTGTATGTATGATAAAGCTAATGTTAAGGGTATCTTGATGAAATTAGCTGTTCAATTTGGAGCAGGAAATATTGGTCGAGGTTTTTTAGGCCAACTTTTTTACGAAAGTGGTTACCATACTATATTCGTAGATGTGGTGCCAGAATTGGTTCATAATATTAATCAATTAAAAATGTATCCAATAAAAATTGTCGGCGAGACAGAACAAATCATTACAGTACAAAATATTCAAGCTGTTTTACTATCTCAAGTAGACGAGGTGGTAACGTATGTTGAAACTGCTGATATTATTGCTACCGCAGTTGGCGCAAAAGGGGTTGCGGATGTCTCATCAATATTAGCAAAAGGTATTATTAATCGACTAAATAAAACTGAGATAAAACCACTCAATATCATTATTTGTGAGAATCTACCAGAACCGAAACAAACATTTTACAAAGCGATTACATCCCATCTACCCAAAGAATTAATACAGCGATTTGATGAAAATATTGGGTTAGTTGAAGCATCTATTGGGCGAATGGTTCCTATTATTCGTCACGAAGACCTAAAAGAACATCCTTTGTTGATTCGCGTAGAAGAATATTGTGAATTGCCTGTAGATAAAGACGCATTAAAAGGAGAGATTCCAAATATAAAGGGAATGAAATTGTGTCGTCCATTTTCAGCTTATGTACATCGTAAACTGTACGTTCACAATTTAACTCATGCGGTCTGTGCCTATCTTGGGAAACTCAAAAATTATAAGTACATTTGGGAATCGGTAGAGGATGAGACCATTAGAAATATAGCAAAAAAAGCGGGTCTTGAAAGTGCTCAGGCTATTCACAAGTTAGATGGACTACCCTACGAAGAACTCGATCAGTACATTGATGACCTTTTGAAAAGATATAATAATCGTGGGTTAGGAGACCAGATAGAACGTGTTGCTCGGGATCCTATCCGTAAATTAGGCCCAGGTGAAAGGCTTATTGGGCCTGGCATGTATTGCATTAGAGCAGGTATCAACCCTGAACACGTCAGTTTGGGAATTGCAGGTGCAATTTATTATAACGGTGAAGATGAAACCAGCCAAGAATTGATAGAATGTAGAAAAAACTATGGAGATGAATGGGTATTAAAAAATATTTGTAAGATAGACATAATAAATCCTTTATACGAATTAGTAATAAACTCTATACAAAAATTAAAAGATATGAACTTAATAACCCCAAAATAAAAGGAAGACACCGATGTTTGAAGTTAAAATGCCAAAGTTAGGTCAAACTGTTGAAGAAGCAACGATTGTCCAATGGCTAAAAAAGGAAGGTGAACCTGTAAAGGAAGGAGAACCTCTATTTACAGTCCAAACAGATAAAGCAGAAATAGAAGTCGAGTCTCCTACCAGTGGTATCCTTTTGAAAATATTAGTAGAGGCAGGCATTGAAGTCCCTGTTTTATCGGTAATAGCCTTAATTGGAGAAGAGAATGAGGCAATTCCTTCTGAGTATATGAGTGGCAGTCCTTCCGTTCCAACAAAAGAGGCTATCCCATCAGACGAGAAATCACCTCAACAAAAGGAAGAAGTACCGAAGGAAAGTTCAACACAAAAAACAGACACTATTCGCACAGAATCTTATCACTCTGGTAAAGTAATTGCCTCTCCTCGGGCTAAAAAAACTGCAAGTGATGCTAATATCCCATTAGAATTAGTCACTGGTTCAGGTGTAGGCGGTAGAATTATGTCCTCTGATGTCCAAAATGCATTAAGCAACGTGCCAAAAGCCACACCTGTGGCAAAGAAGTTGGCAGAACAAGAAGGTATCGACCTCAGAACTGTGTCTGGAACAGGTCCACATGGAAAAATTACAAAGGAAGATATAGAAAAAGCAAAATTAATACCGAAGAAAGAACCTTCTCCTGTATCTTCCCTTCCTGAAACTCTTCAAAGGATTCCGCTAACTCCGATGCGGAAAATTATTGCTGAACGTATGAGCCAAAGTATCCACATCGCACCTCATTATTACATTACAGTTGAAATCGACATGACAAATGCTAAAGCTTTACGCAGTCAACTACCATTTAAAGTTTCTTTTAACGATATTGTCCTATATGCTGTCGTAAGAACACTTAGAGAATTTCCATCTGTTAATGTCCAATGGGGTGGAGATTGTATCATTCAAATGCCTGACATCAATTTAGGTGTAGCGGTAGCATTACCTCAAGGCTTGATTGTGCCTGTGATAAAAAAAGCTCAGGAATTATCACTTGAAGGCTTGTCAAAAGCGGCTAAGGAACTCATTACAAAAGCACAGAATAACAAACTACTTCCGGACGACTACACAGGAAATACCTTTACAGTTTCCAATCTCGGACCTTATGGTGTAGACCATTTTACTGCAATTATAAATCAACCCGACAGTGCCATCCTTGCGGTAGGACAAATAAAAGAACGTCCTACGGTTGTAGACGGTGGCATCTTTATCCGACCCATCATGAAGGTTACTATGTCTTGTGACCATCGTGTCATTGATGGTGCGTTAGGTGGACAATTTATGGGTCGATTCCGTGAAATATTAGAATCAGCAGATTTTATGTAATACTTATATATCCGATAAAAACAACAAGGAGATAGATTATGCCAGATTATGATGTTATCATCGTTGGGGCAGGTCCAGGTGGATATGTTTCCGCTATTCGCAGTGCTCAAAGAGGTGCCAAAACTGCCGTTATCGAAAAAAAATATCTTGGCGGTGTTTGCCTTAACATTGGTTGTATACCTACCAAGACCCTAATTAACACCGCAGGTTTATATCGAAAATTAAAAAAGGCAACTGAATTTGGCATTTCTGTCGAAAATCTTCAATTGGACTTAAATCAATTAAAATTGAGAAAAAACAAAGTTATTTCCCTAAATACAGGTGGTATCGAACGTCTCTTCAAATCATACAACATCGATTGGATTAAAGGTGAAGCAATTATCAATAAACCTAATGAAGTCGATGTTGAAGGGAAAAAATTAACCACTAAAAACATCATCATTGCTACAGGTGGTAGACCTGTAGAATTACCAATACTTCCTTTCGATAAAAAACTTGTTATCGATAGTTCTCAGGCTCTTGAATTAACAGAGATACCTAAACGAATAGGAATTATTGGAGCTGGCGCTATTGGTTGCGAATTTGCATGTATCTGGAACAGTTTCGGTGCAGAAATTCATCTTGTCGAAATGATGCCCAATATCCTGCCAAAAGAAGACATAGAATTAACAAAAAGACTTGAATCCATTTTGAAAAAAGATGGGATACAAGTATACACTGGAAGCAAATTAAAAGATGCAACCGTAAACAAAAATAGTGTTCTTCTCACAATAGAAGGGGCTAAATCAACCCAAATAGAAGTAGATATGGTATTAGTATGTGTCGGAATGCGTTGCAATTCAGAATGCATACAGGACCCACTTCGTAGTGCATTAAAAATCAATAAAAAAGGTGGCATCGCAGTAAACGAGAAAATGGAAACAGGCGTTCCAGGCGTTTATGCTATTGGCGATGTTATTGACCGAACATGGCTGGCACACGGGGCTTCCAACGAGGGTATCGTTGCAGCTACTAACGCTACAGGTGGAAATCGAAAAATGAATTATCGGGCAATACCTGCATGTACGTTCACTTTCCCTGAACTTGCCAGTGTTGGTATTTCAGAAGAAAAAGCGAAAGAACAAAATCTCGAGATAAAAATTGGACGGTTCTCTTTCTCTGCAAATGGAAGAGCACATTCAATTGGCGAACCTGAAGGTCTGGTAAAAATTATCGGTGATAGTCGAACAGATGAAATCTTGGGAGTCCATATATTGGGACCCGAAGCAGGTGAACTTATTGCCACAGCCAGTGTCGCTATTTCGTTAGAAAGCACAGTAGAAGAGTTAGTCGATACTATATTTACACATCCTACCTTATCCGAAACGATAATGGAGGCAAGTGAAGACTATTACGGAATAAGTATCCATACCCCTAAGAAAAAAACTTAAAACAGTGTCATTTTCCTTTATAATCACAAAGAATTATTAGTAGAATAATAGGTAAATATTTATCTATAAAGAGAATTAAAAATGTCAAATGAATACAGATATATATCTAAATCAAAAAGAGACCATATAACAATCCTCATTTTCCTGCTCTTATTCCCAGCAGTTATCCTTGCAATTGACATCTCCAACCAACGTGTCTCTGGAAACTACTATTCCTTATACAATAACCCTATATGGATGGAAGGAAAAACTCTATCTCAAGTCCCATTAGCATCCAATGACTATGTTACAGATACCTCCAGATACTTGTCGGATTACCTATTTTTATCTAAAGTCAAAGATGGTTACTCTCTCCTATGGGATCACACAACAGGCAGTGGCACTCCTTTCTTAGCACGTTGGAGTAGTCGTGCTTTCTCCTTATTCAGTCTACCCTTTTACCTATTACCTTTCCTATGGGCTATATACTCAAGTATATGGTTTAAAATGGTTGTTGCTGGTATCAGCACCTATTTTCTTGCAATATCCTTTGGACTACTTCCATCCACAGGTTTACTGGTGGCTGTTATATTCCAAACCGCAGGACCATTACTATATACCCCTATACATCCTATGACAGATATTCTTGTACTTTTCCCAATATATCTGCTCGTCTTGAACAAAATTTTTTGCCACTCCCCCCGCTTTTGGATATTATTAAGTTTTATCATTGCCATAATGGAACTGGGAGGCGACATTCAGACGATATTGCTCATTTTTGCATTTACAGTGTTATACATATTTTTTATGCTTTACCTTTCCAAATCAGGAAAGCAATATCATTTTAGTTCTATACTTTTTATAATCCTTGCGTGGATTGTTGCAAATGGATTTATTGCATTCCAACTATTGCCTTTTTTTGAATGGTGGGCACATAGAGCTAAATTCGCTGAGAATTATCACCCAATAAGATTCATGCTTCGCGATTTGGCGGGTCTTTTCCTCCCTAAGGCTATATCCTCAGAAAATTCAAAATATATTTCAGTTATTCTTCTATGCTCACCTGGAATTTGTGCCATTTTACTTCTCCCATTATGGTTAAGTGCACGACATCTCATTTCAAAAGAGACAAAAGATAAAATTGAATTATTATTCTTCTCAAGTATATTTATCTTCATAGTACTTGTTTTCTTCCCATATCTCAATATATCTCTCCCATCCCCATTTAATTTCTCTATAGTTCATATTGGTTGGCTTATTATCTTATCTACTGGTTTTATAATAGGCCTCGCTATAGAGTCATGGAACTTGTTTCCACCAGATGAATGCCGTCAATGCTTAAAACGGCTCCTTTTTATTGCACCTATATTCTGGTTACTTCTTTTCCTATGTTTCAGTATTGGGAAAATAACCAATTTTATAGGAATTAATAACTTCTGGCTGGAGTTCGGGTTGGGGCTCCTGTTTTTACTTCTTATCATTATTTATTTATTAATAAGTCTTTTTTCTCCATCACCTCGTAACGCTGGCTTTATTATTTCATTACTTTTTATACTCTCACTTTCCCTACTATATTACCCATACAGGCCAACAACACCTTCCATATTATTCTCACCTAATAATGAAATCATAACTAAGTTAGAAGCATACGGAAACCGATTTGCTGGCACAGAGGACGCACAAAATATTATTTTTCCACCATCAACACTCACAATGATGGTGATACCAAAAGATAAATGTACAGAACGTTACTATGCCTTTATGACCCAAGCATTGAAGGAACCAAAATTATGGATAAGAACAGGAACGTCATGTTTTATTTATACACCTTCACCAGAAAATAAAATGCCAGATTCTATATCTGCTATACGGCAAGAAGTAAAATTAAAACAGATATTTTCTTCTGGGGTGGCTATCTTCCAAATAGATTCCAATATTGGAAGGGCTTATGTTATTTATAAGGGTAAAAATGTAGATAAAGTATTACCAGAACTACTTACATCAGACACTCCTCATTTAGTTGAAAATACGGTCATCCCCGAGTCAGGCTCTATTCCTGAAATGCCTGCTACTATTGAAACCATTTCACCTACAGAGGTTCACATAAAGGTAGAGAAGACAAAACCAGGTATCTTAGTATTAGCTGATACATACTATCCTGGATGGTCAGTTAGTGTTGATGGAGTTGCAAAAGACATAATTCCAGTGAATATTGCGTTTCGTGGGGTTGAACTTAGTGAAGGAGACCATCAGGTTGAATTTGTTTATAAATGTAAATGGTTATGGTGGGGATTTTCCATTACTATTACTACATTATTAATTGCTTTAATTATTTTAAGACTTTCATTCCGTTTCTCTGCACAGCTCTCTTGATACCATAAAAAGCCTCCTTCTTTTTTTGAGATAGACTATTTAAGAAGGAGGCTTTTCTACCATCAATCAATTTTACACATTGCACTCTGCTTTCTTATGCGTAAATATGAACTCATTATTCTCATTTACATCAATAATCAGGTGGTCTCCTTCACTAATATTTGTTGATAAGATTTGTATTGCAAGTGCGTCTACAATCTTACGTTGTATCAAGCGTTTCAAAGGTCTTGCACCAAACACAGGGTCATAACCTTCTTCTGCCAATTGTTCTTTGGCTTTATCGCTTATAGAAATACTAATCTGACGTTCAGCCAACCTTTTCGCCACTTGATTTATCTGTAAATCCACTATTGCTCGTATTTCCTTCTTCGTTAAGGGATGGAAGAGAATAATATCATCAACTCGATTTAAGAATTCTGGACGGAAATGATTATGTAACACATTTGTGACATATTCCACCTGTTTCTCGTAATCCATGTTTGTTTTTTGGAACACTTCACTTCCCAAATTGGATGTCATTATCACTATCGTATTTCGGAAATCTACTGTTCGACCTTTCCCATCTGTTAATCTCCCATCATCCAATAATTGGAGCAGTATATTAAATACTTCATGATGTGCCTTCTCAATTTCGTCCATTAGAATAACACTATAAGGTTTTCTTCTAACTGCCTCTGTCAATTGCCCACCTTCTTCATATCCAACATATCCAGGTGGAGCACCAATAAGACGAGCCACGGAATGTTTTTCCATATACTCAGACATGTCAATACGTATCATTGCATTTTCAGAGTCGAATAAAAGTTCAGCCAATGCACGAGCCAGCTCTGTTTTCCCAACACCCGTAGGGCCGAGGAAAATAAATGAACCGATAGGCCTGTTCGGGTCTTTCAG
This sequence comes from Candidatus Hydrogenedens sp., assembly GCA_020216745.1. Taxonomy (GTDB): domain Bacteria; phylum Hydrogenedentota; class Hydrogenedentia; order Hydrogenedentales; family Hydrogenedentaceae; genus Hydrogenedens. The sequence continues at coordinate 187 of JAIWNQ010000181.1, read as the reverse complement.
ACCTGCACGTGCACGTCGAACTGCATCAGATACTGCACGAATACCCTCTTTTTGACCTATAACCCTTTTTGAAAGACGTTCTTCCATATTAACCAACCTTTGCATCTCACCTTCTAATAAACGGTCTACAGGGATTCCTGTCCAGCTGGACACAATCTTGGATATATGTTCATCAGTAACCTCTTCA
>JAIWNQ010000180.1 GCA_020216745.1 Candidatus Hydrogenedens sp. | reverse complement strand
CTCAAAAAACTCCCATTTCTCTGGATTTCGTCAAGTTCTCTTTTCTTTATTTCCAACTCTTTCTTCAATTGATTTAGTTCGCCATAAAGAATCTCCGATGCTTTGCCCAAATCCCCTTGACGTTGTGCAATATCTGCTTGTCGTTTTGCTTCTTCAATCTTTGCATTTATTTCACGAATTTGATTAATAACAGACCTTTCATTTTGCCACTTTGCTTTCTTAGCATTTAATTCTTCACGTAACTCAGCAATTTCCTTTTCAATTGCTTCACGTCTCTCAACTCCTGACCTTTCTGTCTCTTTTTTTAAAGCCAAATGCTCAATTTCTAATTGTCGTATTCTTCTATCCAACACATCTATTTCGTAAGGCATGCTATCAATTTCTATACGCAACCGCGATGCAGCTTCATCCACTAAATCAATAGCCTTATCAGGTAAGAATCGGTCTGTAATATATCTATGGCTTAAATAAGCGGCTGAGACGATAGCATCGTCACGAATTCGCACACCATGATGAACCTCATACTTTTCTTTTAAGCCACGTAAGATTGCAATTGTATCTTCAACATTGGGCTCATCCACTATTATAGGCTGGAATCTCCGTTCAAGTGCTGGGTCTTTTTCTACATGTTTCCGATATTCATCTAAGGTTGTAGCACCAATACAATGCAGTTCACCCCTTGCCAATGCAGGTTTCAACATATTAGAGGCATCAATAGCCCCTTCTGCTGAACCAGCACCAATTAGCGTGTGCATCTCATCAATAAACAGAATAATATTTCCATCTGATTCCTGAATTGCAGATAAAACAGCCTTTAGCCGTTCTTCAAATTCACCTCTAAACTTACTTCCTGCTATTAAAGCGGCTAAATCGAGTGCCGCAATTCGTTTATTCTTCAAGGTCTCAGGAACATCTCCCGAAACAATTCTTTGGGCTAAACCCTCTACAATGGCTGTTTTACCTACGCCAGGTTCTCCAATCAGTACGGGGTTATTTTTGGTTCTTCTCGACAATACTTGAATAACACGACGTATCTCTTCATCCCTACCTATAACAGGATCCAACTTGCCTGCTCTTGCCAATTGAGTTAAATCGCGACTAAACCGTTCGAGAGCGTCATAAGTTGATTCCGCATTCGGGTCATCTACCCTTTGATTCCCTCGCACCTCCTTTAAGGCTGAAAGGATAGCATCCTCAGTAATACCCAACTCTTTTAAAATTCTTCCTGCATAATTCGTTTTATCACGTGCCATGCCCAAAAGGACATGTTCAGAACTTAGATATTGGTCTTTCAACGTCTTTGCAAAATTCCATGACACCTCTAAAACTTGTTGTAATTCATGAGAAAGATTCTGATTATGAGCACCAGAAACATGGGGTAGTTTCTTCATATCCCGCTCAATTAGGCTACTTACCTGCCCTTTCGATATGCCAAGTCGCTGCAATATCGGCACAACTGCAGAATGGTTCTTACTTAGTAACGCCGTTAGTAAATGTAAAGAAGTAACTTCTGGATGTCCCTTGCTTGAAGCCAAATCAAGGGCTTCAGATATTGCTTCTTGTAATGGAATAGTCAATCTATCAAATCTCATAGTTTGTTCTCTCCTTTCTTTTAAATATCTTTTTCAATATATAAGCAACCATTGTGCCAAGTAAATTATCAATTTTTATCAGTCTTTTTTTAATGATACTTAGATAAATGTTTCAAAAAAATTCATCTATATTTCATAATGAGACAAAAAAAGACCTCACTAAAACGTGAGGTCACTAAATTTCTTAATACTAATTAAGATATAATATAAATTAGAATTTAAGCACAGTCATCCAGAAAATATATCCTGCATCATTATTATCTGTACCACCTGAAAAGTCAGTACCATTCCCTTGAATATAGGCTCCATTTGCCAGCCCATCACCAACAAATAGATAATTACCATAAAGCATGAACCATAAATCTTTTGAGTAGTTATATTTCATCCATGCGGCAATTTCCCAACCTATATCACTTTCACCTTCATCCGTCCAGAAAGAAAGGTATGGAACTGCATAGAATCTTCTTCCGAAAATCTTAGCAGTCTTAGGCGGGTCAAACGGAGAAACAATACCATCATAAGCACCATGTAAATGCAGTAATATCTTTTCTGTCGGTTTTAATTCAATACCTAATTGAACCTGCCAATAATTAGAGAGCCAACCATTATCATTCACAGTCGGCAAATAGTTTTTATCGGAAAATAACCTATTAAAAGAATGACTTGCTTCTGGTTCATAAAATGGATTTAACCAATCCCAAAAATCAATGCTTCGATTATCATGCCCCTGATAATACACACCCAATGTATAGACTCGTGGAGACCACTTTACATCCTCAAAGGTATAACCTAACGTCAATTCCGCACCTAAATCACCCCAGTTTGCATCATCATCACCATACATACCACCAATCGGCTTAAATGTAGCACCTAACGAATCGGCTTCACCAAATTGATATGCCAACTCTAAATCATAATCAAATCCAGAGGACTTCCCGAAAGCACGAATACCAACAGTATGAAGCTTTGTAACTCCATAATCATCTCTATTCAATATATCTTCTACAAATTCTTGGACTGGATTCCCTGTTGTATCATGAGGACTCAAACCATCCCTTAAGAAATACCAATAGGCAGACACAGACAATGGCTTCCATCCTGCATACGTTCCATAAACACCATAGAAATCAAGGTCACCATCCTGCTCTTCCTGATAACGGTCATTTAATTTCGATGCAAACGCATCGACAGTCCAATCCCCTTCTTTATAGGTCAGTCGTATAGCGTCATGGGATGAATATTGAGAGGGTGTTAACATATTAGTAACCAACCATCCCTTACCCATAATCAAGTCTTGACGACCTACTCGAAGGGTTAAAGGCGAACCATATATATTTCTCATCTCTATATAAGCTTGCTCAATTTCCACATCATCTTTTGATTCTGCTCTCACATCAACACCAGTCATATAATCTTTTGAACGGAAATCTTCACCCCAGATATGCCAATCATATAACTCAAAAAAAGCAGAAACGTCATCAGTAAAATCAGCCTTAAAATTTAATAACACTGAGGTCTCATATCTCGACCAATCGCTACCATCTTTATCCCACTTAAACATAGATGTAATCTTTTTCCCTCCCACAGGTCGCCATTGAACATAAGCAGGTGGTATCCGCTCCTCACGCGGGGCAAAGGTATTGATATACCAACGGCCTCGTATCCTCAACTCTCCACCGACCGATACACTTTGCAACTCTGCTATTGCAAAAGATGCTATGGTAAGAAATAATACAAATAAAACTAATCCCCTTAAAACACATGATTTAATCATAAAAGTACCCTTTCATCTAATGTTTTATATATTTATTAAGAATTATTTGTTATACAGTCTGTTAATCATAGAAAAAACATATTACTTAATTCAAATAGAAAAGGAATTTTTTTCTAATCATACATGTTATAAAACAAAAAAAAGGAAATCTATATGGTCGCAGTAAACTCAACTATGTTACCATTAGGAACAAAGGCACCTGATTTTTGTTTAAAGGATATAAACGGTAAGTGGGTTCGTAGGGATGATTTTAAAGGTAAAAAAGGACTATTAGTAATGTTTATTTGCAATCACTGTCCCTTTGTAAAACATATACAACAAGAATTAGTAAAACTAACAAATGAATATCAATACAAGGGGATTGGAATTGTTGCCATCAATTCGAATGATGTTGAAAAATATCCCGAAGACCATCCTGATAAAATGAAAGAAGTAGCAGAAAACTGGGGTTATATGTTTCCATATCTATTTGATGAAACGCAAGAGGTGGCTAAATCTTATAAGTCTGCGTGTACACCTGATTTCTTTTTGTTTGATAGCAATTTCCATCTGGTATATCGTGGACAATTTGACGACTCTCGTCCTGGAAATGGGAAGCCAGTTGATGGTAAAGACCTAAGAACTGCCTTGGACTGCCTATTAGAAGGCAAACCTGTTCCTTCTCGTCAGAAACCAAGTATAGGTTGTAATATCAAGTGGAAATCAGGAAACGAACCAGATTACTTCACTCATTAAAATAAACTTATCATCGTAAAAACTTTCTTTCTACATAATTTCCCCATATTACTTATAATTTTTATATTATAGGGGAATACCATTCATCTATCTTTGTTGTAATCCCTCCCTATTTTTTGCAATATTTTATGTATAAATTTTAATTTCAATAAAGCTTTAGAAAGGGCTAACCATGGATACAGACATTGACGAAATAAATAAAACGGAAAAAATGATAGTATTTTTTAAGTTCTCGATGAGGCTATTGTCTTTGGCATACTTCATTGGTGCACTGTTCTTCTTCTTCATACCCGATGGCGTTAACTATATTCTCAATTTCTTACCTATCTTCCTAAAGGTGCTTCAACCCCTACCCGATAAAAATGTGGACTACTTCTGGCTACCCCTCGTAGGTTCATTAATGTTTGTCCTGACATACATCGCTTTTCAATCTTCACGAGACCCGCATAATAAAATATTATTAAATGTCCATATTCTTTCTAAACTTATTTCCGCATTGGGTTATTTTTACCTCTTTGTTGTTCATGCATACATATTTGGATATATAGTCGGTGGCGTTCTCGATTTTGCTATTTGCTGTTTTGTTTTATACCTAAAAATTAAAATTCAAAACATACCAAAAAACGAATCTTAAATAAATTAAAATCCCATGCAATACCCATATAAAATAACTAATGAATCTTTCCTCTTGCCTGATTTAAAGGGATATGCGTATGAAGTCTGGTATTGGAAATTAAACCCAATAGATGGTCATTGGTCTTTATGGTTCCGATTTACCCTTCTTAGAAATAAATTTAAATCTGTCGCTGAGGTCTGGGGTATATTCACTCAAAAAGGAACTAACACCAAAGAAAAACAAACATATCATACCGCACTAAAAAACACCTTCCCAATTGAACAATGTATTTACACAGCTGATGAAAGACCTCAAATTTTGCTAAAAAACAACTCCGTTGATTTCATGACCACACATGGAAAATTAGAGCAAAATGAAAAAAAACTTTATTGGAACCTTCAATTAACTCCTATTGCACCACAGGAATCTTTTAATTTTGTTCCACATACATTCTGGAAATTAGGACTTGTAAAAAACTATGCCGTTACTGTGCATGAAAAAATACTATTTAATGGTGTTATTGAGACAAACGAAGAAACTACTCCTGTCCAAAATGCATTAGGCATGCAGGGACATCTGGCAGGAATAAAGCAAGGTCACTCATGGGCATGGGCTCATTCCTGTATATTTTATGATGAAGATACTGGCGAACTTAGCCCACTTATTATAGATATATTAACAGCAAGGGCACGCCTTGGAAAACATATTTTGTCACCCAAACTTACAACAATGTTTATACACTATGAAGGACAAACATATTCATTGAACTCCCTTAATAACATCCTATCTATTAAGTCTCAATATGTTCCTCAACATTGGGAATTGCAGTTAAAAACAAATACTTTAGAGATAAATGTTGTTACGGAAGCAGAAATATACACTATAGTTGGCGTTCAATATGAAGATACTGATGGGACTCCCCTTTATTGTTACAACACAAAAATGGCAACAACTAAACTTTATATAAGAGATATCGAGAAAGGCACAGAAAAGCGATTTATATGTCCTAATAAAGGAGCATTTGAATGGGTTCAAAGAGAGCTTTGGGATAAACTTTCTATTTCAATATAGAGGTGATATGAAAAAATTTATTAAAAAAAATAGCTACTCATTTTTATTAACACTATTCGATGATGACCCTTATTGGACTGAAAATATCCGTGAAGAGGACTTTTGGACAGAATTTCAAAAAACATTGACATCATTACCCAAAGTATATCGTTTCGGTTTTATCTGTGGCATTATTCTACTATCGATAATAACTCCACCCTATGGATTTTTTACCCCTATTTCTAAATCATGTTTAGACAAACGTAAAAATTGGATAAACTCTTGGGCTAACTCTAAATATATCTGGAAAAAATCTTTGTTTTTAGGCATACGTATCCTTATCATGGGAAGTGCATTACAACTGAAACCCTCTTTAATCCATACCAATTATCCACAAATCTTAGACACACGAGAAAAACATATCTGCTTAAAGGTAAAACAATAACCTATGAATGAAGAATTAATAGAAATTTACAGAAAAAATAATGTTGTTGATGTATCAAAAAATATGGAGTCTGATTACTTAAAGCAAATTTACGATTTCATTGTCATCGGTAGCGGTGCAGGCGGAGCAGTCGTAGCAAAAGAACTTACCGAATACGGGGCAAATGTTGCTCTCATCGAAGAAGGTTCTCTACCTTTTCCATGGGAAAAGTCAGCATTCAGGTCATTATTAAAACTTTATCGGGATAAAGGTTTCACAGGTGTTATTGGCAAGCCTATGATTCCTATTCCTTTAGGTCGCTGTGTCGGTGGAACAACAGTTATAAATTCTGGAACATGTTTCCGTGTACCTCAAAAAATACTTCATCAGTGGGAAATAGAGTTAGAGTTAAAAGAATTGACCTCAACGGATTTATCAGAATGCTACGAAAAAGTAGAACGTGAGATTCATGTTGAAAAAGCCAACTGGGATGTAATGAACAAATCTAATTTGTTCATCCGTAAAATAATGAACAATAAAGATATTCCTTGCTACCCCTTGAAACGAAATACAAAAGACTGCGAAGGCTGTGGAATGTGTTGCTACGGATGTACCTCTGGTGCCAAAAAGAGCATGGAATTAACATACATCCCAAAGGGAATCCAATCAGGTATGGTACTCTTTTATAACGCAAGGGTAAACCGAATATTAACTCATAATGGAAAGATAGGGTATGCCGTTTTAATTGATATTATAGACCCAGAAACCCAAAAAGTTATAGATACAATTGAATTAAAAGGAGAGAAAATTATTGTTGCCTGCGGAACATTGTTATCTCCATCACTATTAAAACGAAGCGGAATCGCTTCAACTAATCCCAATTTAGGTCGACACCTCACTATTCATCCTGCAAGCAAAATATCTATTGAACTTAATGACGAAATCAATTCATGGATGGGAATCCCTCAAGGTTGCTATACCGATGCTCTTGAAGAGGAAGGTATTATTTTCGAAGGTGTAGCCATGCCTCCAGATTTAGGTCCTTCTGCTGTACCATACACAGGAGAGGAATTAAAATATTACTGGCAAAACTATAAAAATATAGCAACGTTTGGATTCATGATTAAAGATAGCACAGAAGGATACTTAAAATACTCAATAAAAAATCAACCCGTTTACTCTTACCAACTAACATCAACAGATGTAACACGACTAAAAAGGGCTATCTGTTTTCTCGCAGAACTGGCACTTGAAGAAAAACCGAAACAATTATTCCTAATGATTTCCAAAAAACCGAATATTATTAAGACAAAAGATGATTTACATACATTTCTAAAAGTAGAACATCTCCCCTCAGATTTTGAATGTATGGCTTTTCATCCTTTAGGCACATGTCGCACAGCACATTCGCCAGAGCATGGAGTATGTGACCAGAACTTTAAGGTGTTCAATACTGACAATATCTATATTTGCGATGGTAGCATCATACCTACATCTCTCGGGGTAAATCCTCAGCTAACCATCATGGCATTTGCAACTCAATTAGGAAAAAATCTCGGAATGGGCAAAGTTTAATTACGATGTAGTGTGAAAGAGTCTATCCAGATATTAACATTACTCAAATTACAGGGGTCAATCCGTAGTGATTTAACTCTACCTTTCCAAAGAGGATGCTCACGCAGATTAAATGTATATGTATAATAACCTCCATCAGCCCGAGACGGAAGTGTTATTGATTTTTCTTCATTAAAACTCAACCCTTTTTCCGACCAATACAATTGCACCTTATTTTCTATCGGGGCTGGCACATCTACTCGAAGACGTATTGTTGCTCTTGGAAAATTTTCCGCCTTGATACCCTTTGTTCCAAAATAAAAATAGCAAATTGATGGGTCTTCCCCTGTAGTCCTCCCAGTCATACTCCCTTCTTCCACCTTTATCCCCTCCATTCCTGCAAATATTTTCCAACCAGATAAACTTTCGTGAAAATCCCAAGAAGTCTGCATCTCAGAAATAGGAAAATCATAAGGACCACGTCCGACATCTTGCGGTGTTATATTTATTGGGACTTCCTCTGTATTTTCTGAGACAAAAACATCACGGATGGCTTCATACATTGCAAAACCGAATTCTGTATTAGGTTCTATATAACTACCTTCGCCCCATTCATTCAACGGGCCTAAAACAATAATAGGCTTCCGTGTTTCTCTTGTAAAATCACGTGCAGACAGCAACATCGTCTTAAATAATTCTGGAGTTCTTCCTTCAATAACCAATGCTTTTGAGCCATGCCATGGCCTTGAATCCCATCCTGTTTCCACAATGGGATAATAAGTCATTCCTTCACATAAACTGTGTTTTTCCATCCAAACAGATGGTATTGTGGAAACGACATCTTCATATCTTGCTCGGTTAGGGATTTGACTCATATAAACTGCCCTATAAAATTCATGATAATTTGTAAAAGATGAATAGCCTTCGTTTTTCAAAATTTGTAATTCGCTGGCAGTATGATTATTGTTTATTGCCATGAATTCAATCCCCTCATAACCTGCGGATTTTGCCCACTGTTGGGATTTATCAAATAATTCCTTTACCGCTTCCGAACTACCTAAATCATGCCGAATATTTTCAGGACTCCAGATACATACAAGCGGTTTATTATCAATCCTGTAATAGGATGGCAAATTAAAATAATTATCTATCCACTCTCTATTTACTTTTTCCCAGTCCTCAACAGAATGGGTATTGGGAGGATTGTGATTTGCCCACATAATTGCCACGTTTAAATAATCTCTATACTTCGCTCTTCGATAGGCTTCAAACCAATGTGTTAACGATTGTTTTCCGCCAACCCAATACCAATCAACAAGGAAACATTTTATTCCATTCTCTACAGCCCATTTAATTTGCCAATCCACACACTCAGAATTTCCTTCATCATAATATCCTAAAATAGGTTTTCTTATCGGTGCTGTCGTTTGTATACAGTCCCATTTTTCTGCAGTATCCCAACCTGGGAAATAAAAAGCACAAATATCTACCTTGGTATTAATCGGTCTTGGTTCAGGGACATACTCCGCTGTTATATTTTTAATTTTAGGCAATACATTCAGTTCTCCCGTATTGATAGTCAATGGGGTCTCTTCTAACATAGGAATAACTTCAATAGGATACTCCCCTGATTTTTCTACAAACACTTCCCAGTAAACATCCATAAAATCATCATATTCAATTTCATATGGAGGCTCGGGAACAGGACCTTTCTCTATCCTCAAAGAACTCGGATGTCTAAAATTTAAGTTATCTATCTGGGCAATACCACCTCCTTGATTGGAGAGCCTTAATAAAATAGGAATTTTACTGTCCTCTCGTACTCCTCCTTGTGAAGGACCAAAATAAGACACAATAAGTTCAGGCTTATTCAGTGGCTCTTCTCCTATAGATAGAGAATATATTTTCACATTTGAATAATTGGGAATATGAAATCCTAAAGCAAGAATAGGGTCTTTCCATTTAGAATATTGAGACATATCTATGACATTAACATGTGTTTTGTTATCCGTAATCAATGGTAAAGAAATAATTTGAGGTCCTACTACATCCTGACCTGACCAAATAAAATCTATTGAATTAGCACCTTTGCTTGCAGAATATTCAATAGAAAGATATTTTTTACCACCAACAGTCAATGATATAGGCTTAACGAAGTAATAGGAACTATGTTCAGAATCAACGTTCCACGAGGAAATGTCCCCTTCAGGAAATCGCCACTCGTAAACATCCGTAACAGGGGGTTCCCCTTTATC
>JAIWNQ010000179.1 GCA_020216745.1 Candidatus Hydrogenedens sp. | reverse complement strand
CCATGTTTTTACAGAAATTTTCTCTAATTCAAATTCCAGAGCATCACACAAATCCAATCGTATTTTGATAATTTTCCCCTCTTTATGCCAGAAAGGAAAAACATAAATATCTTGCCAATCATCCTTCTCTTCAAAATTAAAATTAACAGATTTATCTCCCGATAGTCCCCCATATTGTCCTTCATTTGTTCCAGACCAGAATATCTGCCCCATACCGCCATGATTCGTTTTCATGCGAATATGTATGTATTGATAAGGGGTTGAGATAAATTCAATACCTTCGCATAAAAGATATGGGTCTGTGCCCTGTGTCCTGCCATGCAATTTCCCATCCTCTATTTTTACATCTTGGACTTGTCCATTCGGCACCCATTTCTGCAAAATATCGGGATTATCAAATATCCATTCAGGCAATTGATAACTTACAAAAATCATTAGAAGAGATGTCAATAACATAGATTTCTCCACTCTTTAGTTTTGGAAGGGGAAACATACCAATAAAATTGAAGAAATTATATCATAAAATAAATATCCGCCGAAATTCGTAAATTTCGGCGGATACTGTTAGGTCTGCTTTTTCAATTAAATACCAGGATTATAACCATCTTCGCAAGTTTCACCATCTCTGCATGCATGATAACCACCTGAATTAAAGAACTGTATTGCTCTTAACAGTTCATTGAGGTCAATACGCCAATTTTGAGGGTCATAATCACTTGCATGAGGTTTGCAATCTCTCATATCTGGATTGTTACCTGGATTATATCCATCCTCACCTTGTGGGTCACAATGATAACCAAATGAGTTAAATAATTGAATCAAACGAAGTAACTCTGTAAGTTCAATTTTCCAATTTCCATTGGTATCTATATTATGAGGAACTATTAACGGTTCTCCCTCTTGAACACCTTCTGGTGTACCTTCTGGTGTACCTTCCACAACTCCTTCTGGTGTACCTTCAGGAACACCCTCTGGTGTGCCTTCTACAACCCCTTCTGGTGTACCTTCTGGAATACCCTCTGGCGTTCCTTCTACAACCCCTTCTGGCTGTCCTTCAGGAACACCTTCTGGCGTACCTTCTACAACTCCTTCTGGTGTACCTTCTGGAATACCCTCTGGTGTGCCTTCTGGCGTGCCTTCCACAACTCCTTCTGGCTGTCCTTCTGGAACACCCTCTGGTGTGCCTTCTGGCGTGCCTTCCACAACTCCTTCTGGTTGTCCTTCTGGAACACCCTCTGGTGTGCCTTCTGGCGTGCCTTCCACAACTCCTTCTGGCTGTCCTTCTGGAACACCCTCTGGCGTGCCTTCTGGCGTGCCTTCTACAACTCCTTCTGGTTGTCCTTCAGGAACACCTTCTGGTGTACCCTCACCTTCGGGAGAAGACAGAAAATCGGAGCAATCTATTACGCCATTATGATTTTTGTCTGCTACATCAAACTGTTGTTGTGTTATACCTGAACTTAAACCACGCACTTCGCTTAAAGTCAGGACATTATCACCATTAGAATCTAATTTAGGTAACAGATTAAAAATAGTACTTACTGTTGTAAATTCTTCATACGATAGTTGATCGTCACGATTCTTATCAACAACATACCAATATAAGAAAATCATCCAATCACTCCAACCTGTAAGGGCTTTAAATTCACTCTTGGATAGCAAACCATCACCATTGGTATCTCCAAAGATAAGCATTAACAAGAAATAATGCTCAATATCATCTATATCACATGTAGGTGGTTCCCCCTCGACAACCCCTTCTGGAGTCCCTTCAGGAATTCCTTCAATCACACCTTCACCTTCTGGGGTTCCTTCCGGTGTACCCTCAGGAATACCCTCTGGAGTCCCTTCGGGAGTTCCTTCGACTGCGCCTTCACCTTCTGGGATTCCTTCAGGTGTACCCTCAGGAATACCCTCTGGAGTTCCTTCAGGAGTTCCTTCAATCACACCTTCACCTTCTGCAAACACAAAGTCTTCACAATCAAGTGCACCGTTCTGATTTAAATCCACCGCATTTAATTGGTCAACTGTTATATTTGAATTCAAGTTTTGCAATTCTATAAGCGTAAGGGCACCATCATTATTCCCATCTAATCCTGGCAATAGGTTATACAACCATTCTACTTTAGAAAACTCTTCAAGAGATAACTGATTATCGCCATTTGTATCAACCAGCCCCCACAATGACAAAGCGGTATCACTCCAACCTGTAATGGCTTTAAGTTCTTCCTTGGATAATAATCCATTTCCATCTGTATCACCAAACATAATCAAGATATAATAATAATGCGTAATATCCTCAATATTACAAGGGGGTTCGCCTTCATAAGTACCTGGACAAAGTGGGCAACCACCACCATTTACTGCCTGATTAATATCTAAAGATGCAAGTATAAAGGTATCTATATCTGTAGGTGCAGACACATAGGCTTTATATTCACCCACATTACAAACTCCATCAAAATCGGGGTCACCTGCTGATGTAAGATATTGCCCAGCTGTTAGATCATATTCATTAAGGGTAAATGTTGTCCAGAATAATAGTGTATCAATGATACTTACAACGGAGTTGATTAATGACTGCTCCCCTGTCGTTAAAACCCCAGCAATTACATTAATAAAAGTAGTAGGTGTAAATACCTGTCCAATAAGGGGAATAGATTCCCATTTTCCTTGAGCCACAACACGATTATTCATGTATGCGTTCTTCACACAGCAGAAAACAGGCAATTCCGGATGGGCAAGAATATAATCCAATAACCTTGCCTGAGCCACATCATACATTCCATTTCCGTCTATATCAGCTGTGTCAGGATTTAATCCAAGCCAGGTAGCAAGTCCATACAAACTACGTAATGCAGTTTCAAATCCCGCACTTACTGCGGTCTGATTACATGTATCCCAACACCATTCAGCATAGCAGGATTCTGGAAGTGGACCCATAATATCGATGCAGTCAAGATAGCCATTACCATCAACATCATGCTGATTAAATTGGTCTTGCGTAATCTTTGAACTTAATTGTCTTATTTCTGTTAGAGTTACCTGATTATCTCCATTTGAATCAAGGTTTGCAGGTAAAAGTCCACCCAAACGATTACTGGCGACAAATTCATCAAAGGACATAAAACCATCACCATCTTTATCAATCAACCACCATCCTAAATCTAAAAGGAAACCTGTAACAAAGGCTTTTAATTCATTCTTTGTTAATTTACCATCACCATTTGTATCACCAAACATCACTAATAATGCAAAGTAATTTTCATCAGAACGCATATCACAAGGAGGTGGACCTCCACCCTCGCCTTCTCCTTCAACAGTTCCTTCCGTTCCACAGGATGGACATCCACCATAGTAGTCCGTAATACTACTGTTAATCGCCGCATTTACAAAAGCATCAAAATCTACAGAACCATTTAAAACCCATGCTTTGTATTCACCAATATTGCAGACACCGTCCAAATCCGCATCACCTTTGGCATTTAAGTAAACAATATTTGAACCATCTAATTCTAACAAGGATAAGTCAGGTAGGTCAGGAATAATCCAATTTAATGCAGATAAAATCGTATTTATAATTGCAGTATTTCCCATTGTCGCCAGTGCTGCAAAGAAGGTTTTCATACCCTCAAGGTCTGGTGGTTCGCCTAAATATTGAGTAGGCCAGCCTGCTTGTATAGCAAGAGCCAACGCTTCAACCTTCAAACGATTGCCTACATAAGCCCAATAAATACAATTACGGGTAGGTATCCCACCAATCAATGAAAAACTTTCCATAATCGTATCGAATAAACGAGCCTGAGCGGTATCCTTCATCCCATCAAAGTCCAAATCAAGATTATCAGGATTTCCTCCAATCAATGGAATTTTGGCATATAATTCCCGCATTGAATTTTCAAAACTTTCTGTATACAGAGGACCTGGTATTAAATTACTGCAATTAGGAATATTACAATAATCTACCTCTGCGTCTGTTTGTGCTCCTGCTGGGCATATATAAATAAAACAACTAATTAATAAAGCCCATAAAATCCAACGTACTTTCTTCAAATTTAACTTCCTGTTATTCATTTTTTTATTCTCCTTCTATTAATTTTAATTTCTTTAAATTGTACCACATAAAAGTTATAAACAACTGGAAAATTAATTTTTATTTAACATCGTAAAGGCGGGGATATATACAGGATATCAACTGTCTTAACATTTCTCTCCAAATAATTTTTTAATACACGTAACATCTGTATTTCTTCAAATTCGTTTTCATCAAAACTGTTCGTTTCTTTACTTTCATTTACACTTTTGTTTATATCCTCATATCGTATATGTAAACACACATACTGGTTCTTAATATTTCTGGATTTTGGAACGTTCCCATCATTCTGTTTCATCTTGTTCACAATCACACACAAGTCACATACATCAACCTTTGTGTCCCCATTAACATCGTTATTTAATATAGTAACATCTAATCCATTCGTTTGAGTGAGAATTGATGTTAATACAGCCTGCCATGCGACCACATTCGTTTTGCTATTTAAATTTATCCCTGATAGCGAATAAATAATCAATACTAATATAATCAACACATGTAAACTAAATTTCATTATTTAGCCTCTTACCTTCTCTTGTTATAATATTATAACACAAATATGAATTAATTAGTATCAAATTTTCACTTTTTTGGTAAAATATTTTATGTAATTTTGTAAATCACTAATTTCAATTATAAACAAGAGCGATTCGATAGGGACAAATTTAATGAAGTTAGAAGCCAGACAAACATTACAACAACGACAGGAACTTCAATTATCCCTATTTCAGACTCAATCCTTACAAATTTTACAAATGCCAATTTATGAATTAGAACAATATATTCATCAAGAGGCAGATGGAAACCCACTTATCGAATTAGAATATCACGATCTGGTAGAAACGCCAACAACAGACGATTTATTTGAGACAGAAAATACCTCAACCATTACCGAAACTACACCTATTCATACTCGTGACGAACCTGATATCGATGATGAAAATGATTATGAATATGAACAAGAAGAAGCCAATCAGAAATATTTTGATTTAGAAAAAGATGATGATAGATACAAAAATCCCACAAATTTAAGTTATAACCCCGATATAGACGAGTGGGCAGAAAAACGCTTTGCAAACCAAAAATATCATGAGTCATTAAGAAGTTTTCTAATAAAACAACTAAGAATAGATACAGACAACGAGAAAGAGATTGAAATTGGCGAAAGCATTATAGCGAGCATCGACCAAAGAGGTTATTTTGTTGGTGATATTGAAGAAATTGCAAAAGCATTCAATACCTCAACGGAGGACATAGAAAAAATACTTAAAAAAATCCAGAGTTTTGACCCTCCTGGCGTAGGTGCCAGAGATTTAAAAGAATGCCTTTTAATTCAAGTAAAACGTCTTTTCCCTGATAATCCCTTCTTACAAAAACTGATTGAAGAATATCATGATGAGATTATTCATCGGCAAATATTGAAAATTGCAAAAGGATTGAATATAAAACCCCATGAGGTCGAAGAACTCATTAAACTACTCCGAGACACATTAAATCCTTATCCTGGACATGAATTTGCCGAGGAACCTGAATATATCATTCCAGATATTATAGTAAAGATAAATGAAGAAGACGAGATTACTATTGAACTGGAAGATAAAATCACCCCGAGTATCAAAATCGTAGAAACAATACCTAAGGAACAAATAAAACGTTTACCCAGTGAGGATAAGGCTCAACTTCGCAAATATAAAGAGTCTGCCATACGCCTCAAAAGGTGTATCGATTTAAGAAACTCTACCCTTTACAGAGTTGCCAAAGAAATCGTGACCCTACAGGAAGATTTTATCAGAAATGGTGTTGAACACTTAAAACCAATGACATACAAAGATATTTCCAGCCGATTAGGAATCCATGAATCCACAATTTCAAGATGCATTGCGAAAAAATATATGTCTACCCCTCAAGGAATCTTTGAATTAAAATACTTCTTCACAGGGGGTAAAAAATCTGAAACCAGCGAGAAAGAAATTTCATCACGGACTATCAAAACAATCATTCAACGAATCATTGATGAAGAAGACAAATCAAAACCATTGAGCGACCAGCAAATAGCCGAACAGGTTCAAAAACAAGAAGGCATTAAAATAGCACGAAGAACCGTAACCAAATATCGAGAAGAAATGAATATTCCAAACGCATTTGAGAGGAAAGTATACTCAAAATAAAGTTTCTGTTTTCTTCATAACTAAAACTTCTCTGATATATATTTTCTATATAACTCCCTAAATTGATTTCGCGAACCTGCCTTTATAGGTAGCATTACAAACGAATACTGATACTTCTTCGGTTTTATCTGATATTCCTCATGAGGCAAAGCACCCCAACTATCATCTCCACCAACTCCCATTTGTAAATAATCAATATTTAATGTCTGAAAATCCCTTTCTGGCAATTCATAATCATGCATACTATTTTCAATATCTTCCATGGAGCAATGCCATATACTGAACTCCATCGGTTGCAATCCGACTATCATCATCCCATTATCTTTCTCATCTAACAGTGTTATCCAACGAACCTCTGTCCGATTCCCATTTTCTTGAGGACGCACATAATGATGAAACATCTCTTTTGCACATAACGCATATTCCCGAATAGGTGCACCTGTTTTACGGTCACAATAATTCTCATGGGGTCCTCTCCCATACCAAATAACTGATTGCAAATCACAAGCCACTTTCGTCTGCATTCCAATTCTCGGTATTTCTGGCAATTCAGCCCCCTTAGGAATAAATTCATATTGTATAAATACCTCCCCTTTATTCTTCACAAAATACTGAATAATTAATTGAGAACGTTCCGCAGGTAATTCAAACCCAAAACGAATTTCAATGTTATAATCATCTATCTTATTAATATTCCTAAACAACAACGTCCGTTCATAAGTTGATTTTTTCCATACATCAAGCCTCCATGGCATATTATTTCCACGGTCATTATCCGTCGGAGGTCTCCAGAAATTTGGTATCATTTCCCCTGTAATCATAGGTTTGCCAAAAGCAAAGTATGACGTCAATAATCCCTTATTCCAATCAAACACCAAATTAAACATTTCATTCTTTAACGACAATACATCATTCTTCTTTTCGATCTGAATAGGATACTTCTTTACTTCTTCTTGTAAAACACCCTGAGTTTTCGAACTACTGTTTGACCATGGTAAATTCAGTTGTTCCCACGCAATTGTAAAGCCCGCATCTGCCCATAAAGTTGGTTCTTTCAACTTAAATTCCATCAAAAGCCGATACTCCGCCCCAATAACAGGATTTACTTTCTGGAAAGGAATAGTAACCTCACACTCGGACTGCGGAGGCACAGAAAGAGAAGGTAACTTTCCTTCTTGAATAGGGACACCGTCTTCTTCAAGTGTCCAGACCCAATCAAATGTTTTTAAATTTATAAACCCATAATTATTAATAACCTTTACAATTCCTCTCTGTAAATCAACTGGCTTCACCTTTATATTCTGATAAACCTTCCTAACCTCATATAACCCTGGATTCGGTTTTCGGTCAGGTTGAACTATTCCATTACAGCAGAAATTTCCATCATTAGGTTTATCCCCAAAATCACCTCCATACGCCCAGAAATATTTCTTCCCCGTTTTGCCTGCCACCTCTTCTGGCAAAGGCTTTTTAATCCCCTGGTCAGCAAAATCCCAAATACAAGCACCTATTAATGTCTTATGGGCTTCAATCACATCCCAATAATCCTGCAAATTGCCTGTGCTATTTCCCATAGAATGAGCATACTCACAAAGGAAAAATGCCCTCTCTGGATTATGAGCCACAAATTTGAGCATATCCCAAAGTGGCGTGTACATCTCGCTATGGACATCCGCTATTTCATTCATCCGTTCATAATGAACAGGACGTGATGAGTCTATCTCGCGAACCTTCTTCGCACATGCTTCAAAGTTACATCCACTACCTGCTTCATTTCCCAACGACCAAAATATAACACATGGATGATTTTTATCACGGTGCACCATCGCTTCAACACGTGCAACATGTGCCTTCTCCCATTCAGGTTTATTTCCTAATGTTCTCTCCAATTCATAACCCATCCCATGGGACTCAATATTTGCTTCATCGATAATATATAATCCCCATTCATCACAAAGGTCATACCACATTGGCTGGTCGGGATAATGACATGTACGGACAGTATTAATATTATGCCTTTTGATTATTTTTAAATCCTCTATCATCTGCTCTTTCGACATAACATGAACAGATTCCGCACAAATCTCATGGCGGTTTACTCCCTTTAATTTTACTTGCTTCCCATTAATATAAAGAACCCCTTTTTCTATCTTTACCTCACGAATACCGAGTCGTTGTGGATAAACATCAGCAAGTTTGCCCTTTTCGTGTAGCCTGATAAAACACTGATATAAATACGGTGTTTCAGCTGACCACAAATACGGATTTTCTATATCAAATTGAGATTTAAAATGAACATGGCTTGTTCCATCTTCATGTTTTACGTCATCAATCTTCTCCGTAGAATAGGTACCCACCTTTTTCCCTGAAGGGTCTACAACATCAATGTCAATAATAACATCCTTTATATCCTTTTTAGAGATTCTAACTTGAATATCGCATGAGACCGTAGCCTTCTGATAATTGTTAGACAACTCCGTTTCGAAAAAATAATCATCAATATGAACATCTGACAAAGCACAGAGATATACATCACGATAGATTCCACTTACCCTCCATTTATCCTGATCTTCAAGATAACTGCCATCACAATAACGAAATACCTGAACCGCAAGAAGATTTTCTTTTTCTTTCAAATACGGCGTAATATCAAATTCTGCAGGCGTCATACTGTCCTGACTATACCCAACAAATGTCCCATTTACCCATACATACAAAGCACTCATTGCTCCATCAAATACTAAATGAATTTCCCTACCTTTCCATGCCTCTGGAACCTCAAATATCCTACGATACGAAGATACTGGATTATCATCATGCGGTATATATGGAGGATTTACAGGCCAGAATGGATATTGAATATTTGTGTATATCGGCTTACCATAACCAAACAATTCTGGATGGGAAGGAACAGGAATCTCCGTCCAATTAGAATCATCAAAATCTACATGATGAAAATCTTTAGGCTTCTGCTCAGGAACGGGAACCCAATGAAACTTCCATGTGCCAGATAATGACATATAATAAGGCGATTTTGTCCTATCATTTGTAGATGCTAATTCCTCAGATGGAAATGGCATAAACGTGCAATGTGGAGGCATTTTATTAATTCCAATAATATCAGGATTTTCCCATTCCTCCACATTAGAATTTTCTGCCATACCCAACATGATAAAAACACATAAAATTAGAACAAAAAGTTCAAAAAACATAACCAACTCCTTTATTCTTTGGTAATATCAGTTAATCAATGTTAAAATACTACACATATAAAAATTTTGATATATTAAAAGGCTTTTAATAGTAAATATTCAACTACTAATATAAAAAAGGATTGCTTATGATTATAAAAGGTATTGAAAATAGCAGGCTAAAAGGGGCTATTCTCTTTAAAATTGGTACCTTCAATGATACCCGTGGATTCTTCACCGAATTATATCATCTGGAAGAATTAAAAAAAGTAGGGTTTCATGAAGACTTTGTTCAAGACAATTTAAGTAAATCGCAAAAGGGCGTTTTGAGAGGCATGCACTACCAGTTAGACCCTCATGGTATGGGCAAACTTGTATGCTGTCTCTCAGGAAAAATATACGACGTTATTGTCGACCTACGAAAAGGTTCACCTACATTTGGACAATGGGAAGGGTTCCATTTATCTTCTGATGATTTGAGTTTACTTTGGGTCCCTATAGGTTTTGCTCATGGGTTTTTAAGTCAAAGTGATAATACACTCGTATTA
>JAIWNQ010000178.1 GCA_020216745.1 Candidatus Hydrogenedens sp. | reverse complement strand
TACAAATGCACCTCGTTTTATAATATGAATGCAGAACGTTCTTTATCTTACGCGTGCCCACATGTAGCAATTCAATGGCCTGAAGAACCTTTAATCATCTCTGAAAAAGATAAAAAAGCACCTACACTCGAACATGCAGAATATAATTTCGTGTACAAAGAGATTTAATTCTCGGATATTTTCAACCTATGTCATTTATCTTTAACCTTGTGAATAAAATTCGCAAATTAACAACTCTACGTCCATTAAATACTCTTTATTACATCTTCTTATCTCTTCTTATAATTGCTTCCTTATTTTCAGCACTGGCTCCACACCACACACAAACATTCATCTCAAAGGGGTTCCTCAGCCTATTTTCATTTCGGGCACAAACATTAAAATTTGTATACCCCACGAACGAAGACATAGAGATAGAAACTCTAAAACTCTTAAAAAATAATCTTTTACTCAACAAAAAAATCAATATAAGGGAAATTGAATGTGATAAAAACACTTCCCCCGTTGAGATGCTATCTCAAGGTAAAGGTGATATCACTATAACCACTTCCGTGTCCTACCTACGTAATAGACAAAATATTGCAACACTCGTCACAGCTGGTGAAAAACTATTTAACATCATCTCCCCTAAAAATTACAACATCACCGAATTTTCACAGTTAACAGGCAAAAAAATCGGTTTTCAAGGGGACATACCTCTCGCCATATACCTAACGGAAAAACTCATACAATTCTACAACTTTGATGTCCCACCAGAACTTAAAAAAATAAAAATTGACAATGTAGAAAAAGCCTTTTCAAATGGTGACATAGAAGCTGTAGTCTGGGTCGAGAATATTCGTTCACAAGGAATTCGTCAACTATTAAGTAAGCCATGGTACAACATTGTTCTTATTGCTCAAATAAATGAATTTGCCAAAATAACACCTGGCATATATACAAAAGAAGTGGTTTATTCAATAGAAACAGAAAAGGCTATCAATACAATAAATATTCCTGAGTTCTTAATCGTCTCAACTAAAGTACCTACTTCATTAGTCCGTGCCATTCTTGACACATGGTTTTCACCTGAAATAATTTCAATAGTCTATAATAACCATTATGATATAACTAACGCATTACCTCCTCCCTATGTGACTATTCACCCAACTGCTGTAAACTACCTTGAAAAGGACAAGCCTTTGACAAAAGATGAATTAAAAGCCCTCATTACCTCCTTCTGTTCTATTTTATTCTTTATAGTAATCACAAAACACATCTTTACCTTATGGAAAAAAAGAAAAAATAGACCTTACATTATTGAGTTAGAAAAAAGATGGGATGAAATCTCATCACTAAAATACCAATGGGACATCGACTCTACCAATGAAAATATCTTGAAACAAATCAAACAATGTAAATCTATCTACCAGTGGGTCGTTCAAAGTTATAAACAAAGATTCATCTCCGAAAAAGATGCCATATTAATCATCAGCAATTTACTGCAACAATTAATTGAATTTAATGAACGATATTTAGAATATATCGAAAAGAAAAAACAAATCGAAGAACTATCAAAAGAACCACCAAAATTGCCTGAAGAAAAAACAGAGCCGAAGATTATTCCCGATGAAAAAGATAAATACTTAAAACAACCACCTGAAACCATCACTGTAAAAGAAGACAAAAAAGAAAACCAAATGTTATTATTTGAACCTACGATAGAAATTGAAGAAAGGAACTCCCAATGAAATATCAATATGTGGCTGACTTACACGAAGGGGATGAAGTTAATGATTATTTCCTTTTTGTTCATAAAGACCTAAAAACGCAACCATCAGGTGAAAAATTTTTAGGGTTTGCAGTTCGTGACAAAACGGGTGAAATCGGTGGCATTGTCTGGGAAAAGCCAGCAGAAATAGCACGGAAAATCGAAGTAGGAGATGTTGTCGTTGTCAAAGGCACGGTAAAGGTATATAAAGAACGACTCCAAATCCATGCAAACAATTTAATCCCATTAGGAAAAGGTCAATATTCCATCGAAGATTTAACACTGCCCGAAGAACCCATTGAACATTACCTAAAAGAATTATGGGCTATTCTTGACTCCATCCAAAATCCCTGGTTACAAAAATTAATCCAAAGCATTCGTGACGATTCCAACTTAATGGATGCCTTAATATGTGCACCCGCTGCAAAAAAATGGCACCATGAATTGCGTGGTGGATTAATTCGCCATTGCTATGAACTTATGAGTCTGGCACTGACCTTATGCAAATTTTACCCCAATATCAACAAGGATCTACTGCTCACTGCCTGTTTCCTGCATGACATCGGCAAAATACACGAACTCTATACAAATCAATTGTTTGTTGACTATACCGACTGTGGAAAACTTATCGGGCATGTAGTAGAAGGAGCAATGATTGTTTCCGAAAAGATAAAGAATATAAATGGTTTCCCTGAAGACTTAAAATTACATCTTCTTCATTGTATCTTATCTCATCACGGTGAATATGAAAATGGTGCACCTGTTCTCCCCAAAACATTAGAGGCTGTGGTACTTTATCATTTAGATAACCTTGATGCTCAGGCTTTCGCTATAACACGAATTGAACAAGAAACTATAAAAAAAGGTGAAAAATGGTCTGAATTTATACCCTTAATATCAAGACAAATTTGGACAAAGAGATAACCACGAATAAAAATTGCTTTATTTCCCCATAATTAAAATTCGATAGGGGTACATAATGCCTTCAAATTTTCATTCGGTGTTCCAGATGGTATCTCGCAACCCGCCCCTATCATAAGGGGATACCCTACTTCATTATACATCTGTTTTAACTTTTGAGAAATAACTTCTGGCGTAGAATCCATGACTTCTCGCACAGGGTCTAAATTAGTAGCAATCACTGCATCTTGCCCAAGAACATCACGGGCTTCTTTCAATGGCACAAACCAATCTAAGTCATACACATCACAAGGTAATTCTTTCCAGTATGGAAGTAGATGCCGTGTGTTTCCACAAATATGTAGCCTCACATACCCACCAGCATCTTTTATCGCCTTCATTAATCGATATTCATGTGGAAAAATCAAATCATAATACAATTGAGGAGACACTTGACTTGCTATTGCATCACCAATCCCGATAGTATCCGCCCCCTCCTTCAATTGAGCCAATGCAAAACGAATAGCGGTATCAATACAAAACGCCATCAACTCATTAGCATAATCAGGCTGAACCAACAAATCCGTAAGAAAATTTATAACACCTCTTAAATCTGCCCCTTCTGCTGCTGGTCCTTCTACCCAGCCCATCACTGAATATTCATCTTTTACTCGACGTCTCATGTCCCGAACAGCCTGTATACGGTCATACATACGAGGTGACTTATAAGGGTCTGGCGGTTGTAATTTCGTAAAATCTTGGTCATCTTCTAAAATCGGTTTTACACATCTCGGAACAGCATCTTCTGGAAATACCAATTCCGCTCCAAAACCAGAAGTCTCCCGAAACGGGTCCGAAATAGTACTCCATTGGTCCATACCAAAATCTCTAACACAGGCTTCATTTGCACGGACAAGCACCTCATAATTCTGAACAAACTGACTATAATTTGAACCAATATGATGTGTAGCAAATGCCATCAATATAGGAATGCGTGATAAAAAATCAACGGGTTCTTTCTTTATTGTTCGGATATACCTTTCCAATGAATTCATTTACTCATTCCCTCTTAAAAATACGTTTTAATTTCTTTATGTTTTATTTCATATTACCATATTTTTTATTAGAAATATAACTCATCTTTCTTCTTAGATGTTCACCCGTATACGAGCCCTTGACTTCCATAATTTCTGATGGTGTTCCTTCCGCAACAATTTTTCCACCTTCATCTCCTCCCTCAGGTCCAAGGTCGATAATCCAATCTGCTGTCCGTATAACCTCAAGATTATGCTCAATGACAACGACCGTATTGCCCAAATCAACCAATCGATGCAAAACTCGTAAAAGGCGGTCTACATCAACAGCATGCAAGCCCGTCGTAGGTTCATCCAAAATATAGAGCGTGTTCCCTGTATGCCTCTTTAATAATTCTGTTGCTAACTTAACTCGTTGTGCCTCACCCCCTGATAAAGTTGTCGCTGGTTGACCCAAATTCATATATCCTAAACCTACCTCAAACAGCGTCTCCAAAGGCTTTGATATCTGGGGAATATTTTTAAAAAACTCCAAAGCATCTTCCACTGTCATATCCAGCACTTCCGCAATATTCTTCCCCTTGTATTGTATTTGCAAGGTGTCTCTGTTATATCGTTTACCATGACACGTATCGCAAGGGATATAAACATCTGGCAAAAATTGCATCTCAATAGTTAAAAAACCATTGCCTTCGCATGCTTCACAACGACCACCTTTAACATTAAAACTAAAACGTCCTGGAGAATAGCCTCTCGCACGAGCCTCAGGTGTCTTACTAAACAGTTCACGGATAGGGGTAAATAAGCCCGTATATGTTGCTGGGTTAGAACGGGGTGTCCTACCTATTGGAGATTGGTCAATATCAATAACCTTGTCTACGTTCTCAATCCCCTCTATTTGAGTGTAATACAGTTTCTGTTCAGGTTTCCTACCTAATATCGCATATTTCACCGCAGGGTAGAGCGTCTCATTGATTAAACTCGATTTTCCCGAACCAGAAACACCTGTCACACAAATAAATAACCCTAATGGAAATGCCACATCAATATTCTTCAAATTATTTAATGAAGCACCTCGAAGAATAAGCCATTTATCTCTTGGTTTCCGTACTTTCTCTGGGCAATACACTTGGAATTTTCCCGAAAGATATCTTCCTGTCCATGACTCTTTAGACTTCTCTATCTTGGACGGCGGTCCCTGAGCAACAACCCTCCCTCCATGAACACCAGCACCAGGACCCAAATCAACAACATGGTCTGCTGAACGAATAGTCGCTTCATCATGCTCCACAACAATCACAGTATTCCCCAAATTACGTAATTTCATCAACGTTTCGATAAGCCGATGCGTATCACGGGGATGGAGCCCTATACTGGGCTCATCTAAAACATAAATAACCCCAACCAATCCCGAACCTATCTGACTTGCAAGCCTTATTCGTTGAGACTCTCCACCTGATAACGTCCCAGCAGAACGGTCTAACGTCAAATAATCCAAACCCACATCAGCAAGAAACGATAATCGCAATCGAATTTCTTTCAGTATCCGTTCCGCTATTTTCCTATGAAATTCTGAAAGATGTAAATCCTCAAAGAAGGAACGTGCTTCCTTAACAGACATTCTTGTCACTTCGATAATATTCTTCCCACTTACCTTAACAGCACGAGATTCAGGACGCAACCGTGTACCCTGACAGGCACGACATTCTCGGACAGCCATATAGTTCTGTATCATCTCACGGGCACGAGTCGAATGCGTTTCCCTATATCTCCGTTCAAGATTAGGAATAACCCCTTCAAACGGTTTATACGTTTCATACGTACTATTTGCCATCCGATAATTAAAATGAATAACTTCATCCCCTGACCCATACAGGATAATATCCTTTAACTCATCCGGTAAATCTTTCCACGGAATAAACGGACTGCTCCCATAATGTTCACACACCATCCGCAATGTCTTCCGATACATAGAATCAAGCACAGGCCGTTGACTCCACGGTTCAACCGCACCTTCCGCAATCGACAATTCAGGATTGGGCACTACAAGTTCAGGGTCAATCTCCATAACTGTGCCCAATCCTGTACACACAGGACAGGCTCCATTAGGATTATTAAACGAAAACATCCGTGGTTCTAATTCTTCTACTGAAATATTACAATCAATACAGGATAATCGTTCACTTTGCATAAGTTCTTGGGCTTGACCCCCAGGAACTTCATACCACACACGAATTAACCCATTCCCTAATTTCAAAGCCGTTTCAACCGAATCGGTCAATCGTTTCTGTATCTCAGGCTTCACAACAAGTCGGTCTACTACAACATCAATATCATGCTTTTTATACCGCTCCAATGTTATCTCATCATCAACATGATAAATGTTCCTATTCACACGGACACGAACAAAACCAGATTTCTTTATCTCCTCAAAAAGCTTCGTATAATTCCCCTTCCTCTGGCGAACTAATGGAGCCAATATTTGAACCTTTGTTTGTTCCGGAAATCTTAAAATATTATCAACAATCTGTTGGGAGGTCTGAGCAGAAATAACCTTTCCACACTTATAACAATACGGCGTTCCAACCCTCGCAAAAAGAAGACGAAGATAATCATAAATTTCAGTAACAGTACCAACCGTAGAGCGAGGATTACGATGCACCGTTTTCTGTTCAATAGAAATAGATGGACTTAACCCTTCAATCAAATCTACATCCGGCTTCTCCATTTGTTCCAAAAATTGCCTCGCATACGCAGATAAACTCTCTACATAACGCCTCTGCCCTTCCGCATAGATAGTGTCAAAGGCAAGGCTCGATTTACCCGAACCACTCAATCCTGTAATTACAATTAACTTATTACGTGGTAAATCAAGGTTAATATTTGCAAGATTATGTTGCCGAGCACCTCGTATAATAATATACTCTGAATTCTTCATTGATGACTGACCAAACCTATAAATAGATAAAGATTTCAGTTAGATGTTATTGATTCTGCCCATTATTTCCTGATTCTGTCGGTGTTTCAACACTAACAGACGCATTCTCAACGATATTCCCATCAATAATAATATCCCCGTTACTTGTCTGCAATAAAATATTACTTTTACCGTCTCTTAACTGCGTCTCTGCTTCCTGCTTTGTTCTTGATAACAACCCTGTCAACGGTATTGCAGAGTCGATAATCCCATTGTATGCAACCGCTTTGATCTTACAATCTGCATCAGGGGGAAATAACATGCTGATATTCCCTTTTTCCACCATAATATCAATATCACCATATATCCCGTTCATTGCTAAAAAATATATATCGCCCTCTTGCACTCGACCAAAAACACGAGCATGTATATCCTCCATATTAACTTTAGATTGAAACGCTGTAATATTAATCGGAGAATTAACATTTTTCAAAGATGCCACTCCATTACGAATAGTAATCTCACCATCTCCCTCAACTTCTTCTACTTTAATATTCCCCTTCTGATTGGAAAGGAAATAAGAACCTTTACATTTTGAAAGGGTTATCAAACCAGAAGACTGGTTTACTCTCAAAGACCCTTGTATATTCTCACACGCAGTTTGTCCATCATTCGATTCAATTACAACCTCTATACCCACAGGACAAAACACCTGAACATCCACTCGCCAATCAAAGGATGTATCTATGTTTTTATCAAAATTACCTCCACTTGTTACATAAACTCGATTATCGGTTCTATGAAAGTTCGCCGTGACCTTCTCAAGCATTGTCGGTGCTCTATCTGCCGACGATACCCACACTAACCGCGTCGCTTTAACTTTTACCTTGGGCTCTTCAGATGTTAACAAACGAATATCCCCTTTCTGATTATTAATAATCAGAACATCCCCAGATGTTATACCCTCTTCCCATGTGGATATTTCACTATAAGGTTTAGCGTTGGATATCACAGTCGTCAAATCTGATATAGACGCATCGGTTTTCGAAATGGCTATTTCCGAAAATGTTGCTGAAACATCCAATCTACACGTCGCTTCAGGATTCTGTAAATTGACTACATTTAATGCCCCTGTTGTTTTTTGAATAACAGACAAATCCGTATTAAATGTACTACTCAGTAAACTGCCTTTAATATCAATATTTTGCACATCATCTATCTGAACAAACACCCTACCACTATCACTATGAAGAGAAAATCGCCCTACACCTAATTTTTGAAGTTTAACACTGCCCAATAAATTGTAAATATTCATATCTCCTGAAATATCTGAAAATTCCGCAACACACCTCGAAAGATAAAATGTACCACCATTTGTTATCCGTCTAACCTTCACAGGAAACTCACCCTGCATCCGTACTGAAACGTTACCATTTATATTTTCAAGTTCGACAGCACCATATTGATTGTTTAATGTTACATTTCCACCAATACCCACCACTCGAGTATCTCCAAAAAAATTATCAACAGACACACTCGCAGAACGAGGAACCGTTATAACATGGTCTACCTTTATATATGAGACTTTAGCCTCTGGAAAATGGTTCTCTATCGAAATAACATTATTTTCATTTATAACTTTCGGTTGATATTCGTTCAATACCTGATTCAAAGATTCCTGCTCCTGACTCCCAACAGCAAGTGTCGTAGAAATATGAACAACAGGCTCATTCCACGATTTAATCTCTACTATCCCAAATTCATTACTAATAAGAAAATTTACATTTTGAGCAACAGGAAACTGATTTTCATACGTACGCTCCGTTTTATAAGGAATAGATTGTTCTACACCAAAAAGATTAGACCTTAAAACCTCATCAGCATACGAACCAATTTGGTGTATCCCTTTCACAACACTATCCAATCCACTCCTTACACTCTCCATCCACTTTTCTTGAGCATTGGAGACAAACATAAAAAGAAATACATATACAATAAAAAAATAGAGTTTTTTGTTCATAAGATTAGCATAATAATAAAAATTATTTCCCTTTTAGATAGTTCAACAACGTTTTCAATATATTTAATCCATTTACAGGAGCATTTGGTTCATCAAGAACAATATTCTGCGATTCACTCTTAAACATATTTGCAACAATTTTCCGCACTTCTGACTCAACCAAGCCTCGTAATGGGACGTTTGCCATCATTCCATATGTCGGTGCTTTCGACTGTTTTGCAAGTTCTGGATGCTCTTTCACCTTCTCAACCGCCTCTTTCAAATCACGAATATATTCATCAACAATTTTCTCATGTATAGGGTTAATCATAAAATGGATACTGGGAGGTTTTTGCTGGCGGTCAATGTGCCACCCTTTTTCCTCTAACAAATCCGCAACAGAATAAATATTTACTCGTTCATCTTTACTACAATAAGCAAATAAAGGTCCCTGAGGGTCTCCAATAATTTCTAACTCCGAAATCGATTTTATCCCTTCTTGAAACCTCTTAATCACCCCTATTAATTTTTGTGCATTTTCCAGATATGTCTCCTGCCCCATTCTCATAAGGGTTGCCCAAGCAGATGCAATAGCACCACCAGGTCGGGTTCCCGTTATCCCTGGCGACATAAATATCCCTCCAGGCCAGTTTACATAAACAAAAATTTGATGCTTCATTATCTCTATCGAACGATATAAAATTACCGACGCACCTTTAGCTGAATAACCATATTTATGCAAATCTGCGGAAATAGACGTTACCCCTGGCACTCGAAAATCAAACCGAGGAATAGCCTCTCCTAACCGCTCAAACCATGGCAAAACAAAACCACCTACACACGCATCTACGTGCAACCCTAAATTATATTTAATTGCTAATTCGCTCAATTCTTCAATCGGGTCAATAGTTCCATAAGGATAATTCGGTGCAGAACCTACCAACGCAACCGTATTGGGTGTTATCCTCCGTTCCATCGCTTTAATATCTACTTTTCCTTTTTTATCCACTGGGGCATGTATCATCCTTATGTCAAAATATTCACCCGCTTTCTCAAACGCCACATGTGCAGTATCTGGCAAAACAACCTCAGGCACAAAGTAACGCTTCTTACGTTCCTTCCTCGCTTTATCCCTATATGTTTTCATGGCTAATAAAATACTTTCCGTCCCACCAGAAGTCATACAACCTACTGTCTCACTATCCCCATGAAGCAAAGAAGCCGTCATTTGTACCACTTCGGATTCAAACTTCCTCAAACTCAAAAAAGCCATCGGATTTAGTCCATTCTCATGGATATACATCCCGTATGCCTCTTTTATTAACTGAGAATGTTCATCTGAATGATGAAATACCAAACTAAATATCCTTCCTTCCTCCCAACGAGCATCATTCTGCCTT
>JAIWNQ010000177.1 GCA_020216745.1 Candidatus Hydrogenedens sp. | reverse complement strand
GCAGATTCTAATTCCTTCAACACTTCATCTGAAGTCTTACCCTTCTCAGGAATCATCATTACCATATTTCCTTCCTTCTAATCATTAAACTTAAAAAAATTATACCAATATCTATATCTAATGTATCATTAAAATGACGAACATGTCATATTACTATATCCCTAATAACATCAACCGCATCGACAATAAGCCAAACACATAAACTTACTATGAAAATAAATTCTAAAAAAACAAAAAGGGCTATTTGAGCATCCCTCAAATTCCTAAATGTCTTATCCCACTCATTCTTCAAAGGTAAACCTCCCATACATCCACATAATAAACATGTCCAACAAAAACAAAGACATATCATAATATTATAGTCATATGCATCATATAATAGTCTGCTCTTCTCCGAAAGATGACTTACATAATTATAGTGAATATACTCAATTCCCTTTAATATTAAAACTGAACATCCAAACACCGCCATCAAAATCAATATCGTAAGAAATATTTGCCATATAAAAAACCCCCACTGTACCGACGTGCCTCTATATATACCAGACCTAAAATATAACCAAAAATAAAATGCAATATATAAAAATAAACCAATCCCCAAAATAATACCCAACATAACAAATAATAATCGTATAAACAACACAGGCAACTTACTTCTCAAAGAAATACCACTACAAACACCAAGCCATATCCCTCCCTCTCGATTTAATATCAAAACTTTCTTTGCATCCTTAGGATGAATAATCTTCCTTGCCTGAACCTCAGGTGTATCAAATTGTTCTTCTAATATACGGATTAACTCTTCATCATTAATATAACTTCTTTCATTTTGTCGTAATGCAGAATAAATCCTTTCCTTGAGTTTCGCAAGTATTTCCTTCTTATAATTTTCTCCTATACTTGCACCTAACGCTTTATCTACCTCTGATAAATAATTATCAATTATATTTGCCTGTCTCTGTGTCAGTATCACAATCTTTCCTTTTGTTAATTAAAAAATATATTGATTACAAATTATTATATAAAAACTAAACCTATTTTGACTCAAAATTGTCTAATACTTGCCCAAAATTATAACAATTAAAAATTTCACATACCTGACAATAAAAACAATAAAAAAAATTAATTTATGAAATGTGCATTCATAATTTAATATAATCTTTCCGCAAAAATAAACAAAATATTTATAAAAGGTTAATAAACTATGAATTTGTTCACAAAACTCCAACTTTTATATCTAATTGCACGATGGAGAGCAACTTGGGATTGGAGAAATACAAAAAAGGCAGTACGTGTCCCTGGTAATCCCAAATTTATGAGTGCCCGTGAAGCAGTTTCTTTAATACCCGACGGGGCTGTCATTGGCACATCTGGACTTGCAGGGAATCAACGTGCATCCCTGATATGGTGGGCAATTCGAGAAATGTTTGAAGAAACTGGCAAACCCAAAAACCTAACCATCGTCAGTGTTGGAGGACAGGGAGGAAGAGGCAAAATACCCGGAACATTAGAAGAATTAGGCTTACCCGGATTATGCACCCGATTTTTTACCGGGCATACCGAGACATTTAAATCCATCTTAAAATTAGCAGACCAAGGGCTATGTGAACTTCATATCATCCCTCAAGGAACCCTTACCTTGATACTTAAAGCAATGGGAGAAGAAGGAAAAAACTATATCATTAACAAAACGGGCATTGGCACATTTATTGACCCCCGTACAGGACGAGGCACACCCGTTTTGAACGGTAATAAACCGCAATACGTATCCGTTGTCAACGACTCACTTAAATATGAAATCCCCTGGTTAGATGTTGCGGTATTCAATGCACCATCCGCAGACCGTGAAGGCAACATATATATTAAAAACTGCGTTCTAATCTCAGAGAGTTACGAAATTACCAAAGCAGTAAAAAGACGTGGTGGTATTGTAATAGCCAATGTTGGACAAATCGTTGAAAAAGGTTACGATGAAATTTTCCTACCTGCATCAGACATTGACGCCGTTGTTGTATGGAAAGGAACAGAACAAACTGGTGGAGTAAGACATACCCGCTATTGGGATTTTATCACACTAAACAGCAAAACCCCTATTGATGAAGGTATCGCAAGAGTTCGCTTTGTAAATAATGTCCTTGGAATTACACCACGACGAACACCTGCCGATGAAGTCTTAGCACGTCTCTCCGCATCAATATTCGTACAATATTCTAAAAAAGGTGATTATGTAGACATCGGCGTAGGACTGCCAGAAGAAACATCTCGACTCCTCTACGAAAGTGGTGCCATGAAAGATATTACACTCATGACCGAAAGCGGAGTATTAGGTGGCTTACCAGCACCCGGAATATTCTTCGGTGCCTCTGTAAATCCAACAGAAATTGTCTCATCTGCAACCATTTTCTCACGAATGTATCAACGATTAGATAGTGTCATTCTCGGTGCTTTACAGGTGGATGGTGATGGAAATGTAAACGTATCAAAACGAGGCGAAGGTGCTATTAATTACGTCGGGCCTGGTGGTTTTATCGACCTAACCACCGCCGCAAAAAAAGTCTTCTTCTGTGTTGCATGGGGAAATCAAGCAAAAATAAAAATTGAAAATGGAAAAGTAAAAGTACTAAGTCACGGTCAACCTAAATTTATAGAAAAAGTAGACGAAATTACTTTTAATGGAAAAGAAGCCTTAAAAAATGGCAAACAAGTCTTTTATATAACACACATCGGTGCATTCGTTTTAACCGAAAAAGGAATGGAATTACGCTGGGTTATGCCTGGAATTGACATTCAAAAAGACATCTTAAATGTAATTAAGATGCCCGTCGTATTGCCCGAACACGGACCCATAGTGGTAGATGAATCCATCGTAACTGGTAAAAACTTTACACTAAAAATTGAAAATGAATAACCATCATAGATAAATTCAACCCGGATACACCCCTCTAAAAAACAACCTTCAATTGAGGTTCTTCCTCTTTACATATCAACATTAATCATAATAATGATTGAGGATATTAGGTAGTTCTTGAATATAACTTAACCAATCTGAAAATTGGAAATCAGCAATTGTTCTACCAAGATATTTCATAGTTGCCCCGGTAAAGAGACATGCCTTCCCTCCTAATTGTTTTATACCAATAATATCTGTCAGTTCCAGGTCACCAATGTGTAATAATTCCTCTGGTTGAACACCTAATTCAACTGCCGTCTTCTCAAACATCACAGACTGTGGTTTGGATACTCCCTCTTCATCTGAAAAACGATACGACGTAATATATTCAGTAAAACCATGTATTTCGAGTAATTGTTTCAATGACGACCCAGGCGAAATCCCAGTATCTGATATTAAGCCCACAGGAACAAATTGAGCCGTATATCGAACCGCTTCCAACGCATTCTCAATCGGTTCAGGCTGAAATACAAGGATTGCAGTCGCAAATTCTTCTGCAAGATATTTTCGGTCCTTATCATGTAATTCTAAACCAAGATTAAGACACACAATATCAACTGCATCTTCTGGTGTAAGGGTTCTCTGCTCCTCAATATGGCATCGGCTAAACTCCCTACCCACAACAGATAAGGCTTCTAACGCATCCTCCAATGAGATACGCTCCTTGACAACATCCAATATCGCCTTTGCCCTATATTGACCTCGTTCCCTTCCAAAGGCATCTCTGAACAATGTTCCCCAAAAATCAAATGAAACCGCTTTAATCATAAGTACTATCTCTTCTCCTCTAAATCATCAACTATTTAATTCTTAAAATCTCTTTAATCTGACTTTGAACAGCACTGACCATCTCATCTTCAACCGTAGGCGACCAACCCACAGGTGATGCATATTGCTCCTGAATTACCTTAGCCTGATAAATACCTAATCTAACAATCTCACGCGTCGGTATATATAAATTGTGTTCACCCATATATGCAAACAACATAATAGGATGTTCATTACGAAAAGCATCCTTAATCCGCATACCAATCGGTGCACAAACTTCTCCCTGCAATGCTACAAAAATCAAATTGCCTATTTTCGCAACAATAGACTCTTCATACCTACACGGATATTTCCTACCGTCAGGATTTTGTTCTACAAGAAAACCATCATCAGTACATATTTTGTCTGAACTCCGTATCGGGAAGGGGATATTCTCTTTGTAATGCTTCAATACTGAACGAAGCCAGTTCGTATCACGGTCAGGATGTGGATACGGAACATAACCTATATCCGTAGGATAGAACAAAGAAAGTCGTTCCGCTTCTTCCCGTGAAATCGGTTTTCCCAACGATAAAGGAACTATTTGAAAAGAACTTCGAATATGACCATCAATAACCGTTTGCTTCCCTTGCACAATGTTAACAACCTCCTTTGCTAATTCTTCCCCATATCGTTGAACAACTGACAACGGAGCACTCATCATATTTTTCGTAAATTGATTTGCTCCACATGCATCCGCATACAAAACCAGTGCTCCAGCATATTCCTTCTCAAGATATTCAACTGCATATCCAACATGACCTGTATCTATAACATGATTTTGCCCTTCGACATGCAATGGATGTGTAGGATGATTAAAAAGTATAGCCATTGGACTGCCCGTTTCATCAATGACTTTTAAAACCTGCACCTCATAATCTATAGGAGCATTACCTACACTTATCAAATGATATACATACCCAAAACCAAACTCCAAAGACACCGAACTTTTTTCATTCCTTATCGCTTCTTGAATTAATTCAAATATCTTTTGGGCTAACCAACGACCATACTCAAAATTATCTGGAACAATCTGAATTGGAGCACAATGATTATGTGTTGCTAAAGGAATAAAATATTCCGGTGCTATCCCTAATTCCTGTTCTATCCGTTCCCGTAATATAGGTGTAGCCACATCAAGACAATTTAAATCGTATGTAACAATAACAAGCCTTTTCTCTCCATCATTTAATACAAGAGCCCTCGCATAAATATCCCTCCCAACGTGCGTCATCTTATTCCCAAAAACACCAACAGGCTCACGAGTTATATCAGGCGTAATTACAACCTTTGCAATACCTGCTGACATCCCATATATACAGTTACTAATGAAAAAACTTAACAACAAAACAATAACTCGCCATCTAAAATAATACCGCTTCTTTTCCATGTGACCATA
The DNA here is from genome assembly GCA_020216745.1 of Candidatus Hydrogenedens sp. Lineage (GTDB taxonomy): Bacteria > Hydrogenedentota > Hydrogenedentia > Hydrogenedentales > Hydrogenedentaceae > Hydrogenedens. Next base: position 4,844 of record JAIWNQ010000177.1, on the reverse strand, counting down.
CCTTATATTATTTGTTTCTTTTATCCGTTTCTTATTATATAAAATAACACTTATAATTATTTAATTTATTGTTTTAATTTTGAATATTCAACTTTTATTGGGTTAAAATGTCGTGATGCCTAAACACAAAGAGAAAATATTAATTGCAGATGATGAATTAATTATTCGTGAAGTCCTTCATGAATTATTAACAGACGAAGGCTTCACAGTCGAATTAGCCTCTGATGGGGACAAAGCGTTAAAAATACTCTCTGAACAAAAAGAGATAGTCGTTCTATTTACAGACATAATGATGCCTAAAATGGACGGCATCACTTTAATCCACAAAGCAAAAGAAATCAATCCCGATATTGTTCCCATCATAATGACAGGCTACGCAACTATCGAAACTGCAAGAGCCGCTGTAAAAGAAGGTGCTTATGATTATGTATTAAAACCATTTAACATCACAGAAATAAAAGCAGTAATTAACAACGCTTTAGAACGACATCGACTTATTAAAGAAAATACACGACTTAGAGAAATTACCGAATTATTTAAAATCAGTGAAAATATTTCTTCAATAAAAGATGAAGAACAACTATTAAAATTCATTCTCAATTCCGCATTAGAACACACACAAGCCAAAAGAGGCTCCATTTTAGTCGTAACAGAAGACGGTAAAAACCTAAAACTTGTAGCAAGTGTCGGATTACCTGAAAAAATCATTGGGAAAACTATTCCAATTGACTCATCATCTATCTCAGGATTGGTCGTTCAAAATATCGAACCTTTTTTAATAGAAGATATTAATCAAAATCCAGAACTCAAAAACCAATTAATAGGACTCAAAAACAATTCATTTATTTCCGTCCCTATCCAGAGTAAAAAATCCGAATTTTTTAAGTCGCATCCTTTAGTAATTAACGAACTTGATGTAATAGCCGTATTAAATGTAACAGATAAAGAGAATGGAGAATCATTCTCAGAAACGGACTTAAAAATATTACGTATTATCGCCAACCATGGAGCCTCAGCCATAGAGAATGCACGATTAATTCGAGACATAGAATCAGCCCAACGAGAAATTGTATTCACACTCGGCGAGATTGTAGAAACACGTTCACGAGAAACAGGCAGTCACGTAAAAAGAGTAGCAGAATATTCAAAACTCCTCGCCCTAAAATCAGGACTAACACCCAAAGAAGCAGAAATTTTACGCCTCGCATCGCCACTTCATGATGTTGGCAAAGTAGGCATTCCAGATGCCATATTAAACAAACCCGGACCATTAACTCCTAACGAATTTGAGTTTATCAAAACCCACACCATTATTGGATATGACATGTTAAGCAAATCCAAAGGCGTAATTCTTCAATCCGCAGCCATCATCGCATTAGAACATCATGAACGATTTGACGGCTCAGGTTACCCCGAAGGAAAAAAAGGAGAAGAAATACATATCTATGGTCGAATTGTAGGCATTGCAGATGTATTCGACGCATTAGGTGTAGAACGAGTCTATAAAAAAGCATGGACGCTTGACGAAATTAAAGAATATTTTGCCGAACAAAAAGGAAAACAATTCGACCCACAATTAGTCGATATCTTCTTCTCAAATATCGAAGAAGTACTATCCATTAGAAACAAATTCCCAGAAAAATCGCAAATTCCAACTACTTCTTAATAACTAACAATTAATACTCATACGCACCCATATCATAATCAGAGCCATCCCCTGTAATACTTGGAATAGCATCAAAACCTCTTATATTCCCATCAATGTCCGTCAAAACATTTCCCCATTCCTCTCCACTGGTATCCATTCCACGGTCAATACACGGTGAGCTTGCACTCAATCTCAAATTACCCGCAGTAGCAAACACAAATAACGGGTCAGAACTGATATTACCATCGCCATTCTTAACTTGCTGTGTATCACAGTATAAAAATGTTGCATCATTACCCTTCGAATAGGTTCCTAATCCCGAATTTGACCAAATAATCGTATTTGCAAACCTTGCATTACTATAATAATTAAAAACAGCCCCACCATGATTCGACAAAGTCGAATCCGTTTGATTTCCATACATAGTACAATTAGAAAATACAATATTCTCACATAAATCAATATGAATACCACCTGTCCTCTCATTTAAATTCGTAAAATCGTACGCCTTATTCCTGAAAACAATTGTATTGATTATCTTCCCTGAACTACGAGTCATGTATAACATCCCCGCACTTGCTTTCGAAAAACCACTATGATCATTTGTAGACACTGTGTTATTCTTAAATATAGAATTTTGTAATTTCATATTTCCAAACCAAATATAAATAGAACCACCAAATGCCTTTGCAACTGCACCATATATAACACCACCTACATTTCCATCTCCAATACCTTCTGCAACACAAGAATTAGAATCAAATGTTGAATAATTTATAGACAAATCAGAATTATATGCAAATATACCACCACCCGAAGCGACCACCTCTATATTCCGATTTGATGTCTGCCATATACCCTTCGTTGATATTTGGTTTGACCTGAATTCACAATTATCAATAGTGAGGACGGAATCCATTGCATACATCCCAGCACCATAATTATAGGCAGATGCAGACGTAATATTCTCTATTTTATTTTCAACAACAGAACAATTATGAAGCGATAATTTACCACTGATACAACAAATCCCCGCCCCAACTCCAACCGCCTTATTATTGTATATAGTACAATTTTTAACCACAAATTTCTTGCCCGGCACATACACCCCAGCACCATCCTGAGCATCACTGTATATATTGTCAAGTTGGCAATTTCCACCAGTAATTAAAAATCCATTCAACTCGCTATAATTCTCACCAACAACAACATGCCACGCAGGTTGTCCACCTCGAGATGCACTCCCATCAATAACAGTAAGATTTAATTGATAATCTCTTTGGTTCAATTCTGTCTCATTACCAAGAAATCCGCCATAAACACTGACCAGCTCCCTCATTATTAATGCTCCCGAATAATTCTGTCTGAGTTCATCATAAGTACCCCCAGCAACCCATACCTCTCCACCTCCTAACTCATAGGCTTTATCTATTCCTTCCTGAATAGTGGGGAAAGCTGTTGCCCATGTTAATCCATCAGGTTCAACCTCTTCTTTAGCAAGTGGTTTCTTCACATATATTCGTGTTCCTTCCAAAATCTCAATATAACCCACTTTCTGCTCTGTACTCTGCCCCGCACTGGTAATCACTGTTAAAGTAACTGTATAAACACCAGGGGATGTATATGCATGCAACGGACTTCGCAAAACACTAAAACCACCATCCCCAAAACTCCATTGCCATGTAGCATTCGCACCATTACCCATTCGACTCTCATCTCGAAATTCAATCTCACTATTTACAAGATTCTTAGTAGGCGTAGCAGAAAACCTCGCAACAGGTGGATACGGATAAGAGCTATAAATCCTTATGTATCCCGCCAATATTGATAAAGGAAAAACCAAACCCTCCGGATAGGTATACGCCTGAATACTCTCCGCATAAATAGAGTAAATATCATTAAAATCCGCATCCTCTGAAATCTTAAACCGTATCACAGCAAAGCTCCCCGTTACCATACCTTTCGAAGTTGACCCCGACGCAGTAAGTCTTAACTTTCCCGGAGTCACCTCACCAGCAGTTAAAGTCTTCCCCGCATTATAAACAGACGTTCCTTCCATAAAATCTAAATATTGCAACCGATTGTAATTAAAAGTCAGATCAAAACGAATATAATTCAACGAAACACCTTCCGTCTCCAAATATAAAGGTATATTAATCTCTGAACCCGGTGTTGTATCTCGTCTATCTATGACAATTCGTGCATAAGTATACACCTCACCCTCACCTTCAACAGTTCCTTCACCCTCCAATATCCCTTCTACTACTCCCTCCAATGAACCCTCTGATGAACCCTCCGACGAACCCTCCAGCTCTCCTTCATTTATATAACAATAGACAGGCTTATACCCATCTTCCGTTGGCGTCGAACTCAACTCATAACCACATAAATTATAAAATTGAACCAATCGAAGTAATTCTATCAATGAAATCTTCCACGGATTTGTCGGTTCATAATCACTATCATGAGGCTCACATGTCTGGTCACCCGGACCCGGATTATATCCATCCTCACCGTTAGGGTCACAATGATACGACTTAATATTATAAAATTGAATTACCCTCAACAACTCAGAAAGATTTATCTTCTTATCCTGATTCCTATCCGCTGTATGAAACTCACCAGCCTTAACAACCCCATAAACCGATGGGCAAAACAAGGTCAGCGAGAAAATAACTAAAACACAAAAACACAATATAGCCAAATTTTGTTTTATTGGTTTATTGAACATATAAGCACCTTATCTTTTAAATAACTCAAGCGATTCCCCGCTTATAAAATGTTAAAATCTTTAATATATATAAAAATACCATTTTTCACATACATTTTTCAAATAATTTTATTCCCAAAAAAATATTGCCCCTTAAACATCACAAAAAAATACCGTAAAAACTCATTTTTTGACATTAAAACTATTATCGTCAAAAACGTTTCCTCTTTCATTTTCAGAATTCAACCCACATTTTCAACGTCAACGATTTCTTTACAGCACATACAATCCCATCTGTGTCTTCTAATTTTCATTCTTTCCTCCGTGTCCTTTATTGATTTACTTATTTCTAAAGGTATAATGTAGTGGAAGCATCCCTGCTCCCCTAAAAAAATAACCATTAACATCCAATCTATCTATTCATGAACAAGTCTGTCCCCGCTATATTATGTAATAATTCCCCACAGGCAAAAATATTTGTGCTAC
>JAIWNQ010000176.1 GCA_020216745.1 Candidatus Hydrogenedens sp. | reverse complement strand
GGAAGGAACAACAGAAGGGGTTCCGGAAGGAACAACAGAAGGGGTTCCGGAAGGAACAACAGAAGGGGTTCCGGAAGGAACAACAGAAGGGGATCCGGAAGGAACAACAGAAGGGGATCCGGAAGGAACAACAGAAGGGGATCCGGAAGGAACAACAGAAGGGGTTCCGGAAGGAACAACAGAAGGGGTTCCGGAAGGAACAACAGAAGGGGATAATAATGTATCTTTATTTAGTAATAACGGAAGTTTAAAAGAGGTAACTGAAATAGAAGAAATTGAGTTAGAAAGTGGAACTAAGGTAGAGGTTGCGAAGGGGCAGATATTAGTTTATACAAATGAAGATGTTACACCTGAGGAACTATCAAATATTGAGAAAACAATATTGGACCTAGGAGGAGAAATAATAGGTAGTCTTTTAGAGACTAGAACTATTCAAGTTAGATTACCAGAGGATGCAAAAAAATCTGATTTTATTTCTCAGATAAGAAGTATTTCTGGAGTAGCATATGCGGATTTTAATTTTGTTATAGATTTTTCAATTAAGGATAATGAAGATGGTTATAAAATGTTTCTACAGAATCGATATTTTGAGAATAACGAAAGAATTAAAGAAATAATAGAAGGAGAGGAAACAATAGAAGGTTATTATGAAGGGGTATATGAAGGATATGATGAAGGATATGATGAAGGAGAAGGAGATTTGTATTTATACTGGATAGATCATGTTGATGCAGATAAGGCATGGAAATTAATAAATGCTTCTGACATTACTGAAGTAAATGTTGGTATAGTTGATACAGGGATAGCAAAAGAGCAGCAAGTTTTAGATGAACACAGAATAAAAAGATATCAATATAACCCTACAAATAATAATGTTGAATTTATAGAGGATGACGATACGAAGGATATAGAGGATCATGGGTTAGCTGTGACAGCATTTATTTCGGGTTATATGGATATCCCTAATAAGATTAGAGGTATAAACTGGTTTAATAATGTGATTGTGTTTGATGTTTTTAGGAAGAAGACGGATTTATTTAATAGATTATTTTTAACAGATGTAGACACAAGTATAAAATTATTAATTGAGGATGGAGTTAAAATAATAAACATTTCAATAGGTGTTAAAATAGAAGGACCTCAAAGTGACCAACAAAAAGCAGAGATAAAACAAAGATATCGTCGTAGTCTGTCTTCTTTAGTGGCTTTGGCAAAACGAAGTGATTGTTTATTAGTATTTAGTGCGGGAAATAATGGGTTTAAAAAAGATGATGATCTTTTTGGTCCATTTTTAAGAAGTGATTCTATGGAAAAAGATTCATGGGATACTCATGCGATTATTGTTGGTGCATCAAATAAGTTATTTAAGGATGCTGATTTTTCAGATTTAGGAAAAATTGTAAATATTTTAGCTCCGGGAGATGATATTGGATTTGGTAATGGTAAACCATATAGAGGCACATCTTTTTCTGCGCCATTAGTTACAGGGACATTAGCACTACTAAAGGGTTTAAATGAAACATTATCGTCCCCAGAGATGCGATATATAGTAATTGACACGGCTGATCCTGTTTTAAGAGCGTCGGATTATTTATTAAGTGCATATGAAATTTATACTCCAACTCCTAACCTTTTATTAAATGTTAATGACGCAGTTAAGGTGGCAAAGGCTACTCAGGGTATTCCATTAGATGTATTTGACCCAATGATAATATCAAAGGATGAAGTAAAATCTATCGATATTAATGTAACTTCTCCTTCAACATCAGTATATGGAATGGATATATTATTTTTAATAGATACTACTGGTAGTTATTCTGATGATATCGATACTCTCCAACAAAAGGCAACAGAAATTATTAACAACTTATCTGCGTTAGGAGTAGATGTTCAAATGGGTGTTGCGAGTTTTGCAGATTATCCGTTTACCCCTTTTGGTGATGAATATTCAGGAGATGAAGCATTTTACTTAAATCAAAGCATAACAAATAATATAGATGATGTATTATCTGCAATAGATTCATTAGATCAACCTCTACATTATGGGTATGACGACCCAGAATCACAATTAGAAGCACTTTATCAATCTGCTACAGGCGAAGGTAGAGATTTAAATATGGATGGTGATTTTAATGATACAGGCGATATACTGCCTCAAAATATTGGATGGAGGACGACATCATTAAAAATAATTATTTTTTCTACAGATGCAATTTTTCATAAGCCTGAGGATGAACCAACATATTATGGACCAACATTTGATGAAACAATTCAAGCATTAAAACGTAAAGGGATTATTGTTATTGGTCTTGATACAGGAGACACTGGTGAAGATTTAAAAACTGTTGTAGATGCCACAAAAGGGGTTTTGTTTAGTCTTTCAAGTGATAGTAGAGAAATAGTCGATGCAATAGTTAATGGGTTAGATGTTGTATTAGGCAAGTTAGATATAAGTATAGAGGCAATCTCAGGAAAAGGATGGATTTATGAGGTTATTCCAGAAAGATATACAGATGTCGAACCAGGAGATACTAAGAACTTTAATGTAAAAATTAAAGGAATAAAAAATAGCACAGTTGAAACACTTAAGTATGATATTTATTTATGGATCCGTTCTAACAATGGATTAATAAAGAGAATAAAACTTCCTATTGAAGTACCAACGCAACGTCATTAGATTAAGAAGAAGATTAATGGTGAATATAATTTTATAGACATTCATACGAGATCTTAACAAAGGAAGTGAAGATCTTTTGAAATATATTGTTATATAAAAAATCATGAAATGTAATTAGCTATTAAGCTAAAATGAAGAAATTCAAAAAGTTTATTCGTATCTATTTAATTTTGTCGATTGTTTTTTAATTAAAGATCTTACTTGAAGTGCTACATTATACAACCTATAAAAATTAGTTATTATATACTATTATCTATTCTAAAATAGATTGTTTATATAAAGTTTTAAATTTTTCGGTGGCGGAGGATGTCCCAGTAGGCACCACGGGCACCGTTGCAGATGGCGTTGATAAGGTAATCGTGGTTACAGTAGGAGTAACTTCCTTCTTCGGTAGCGGGAAGGGAGAGAAATACAGAAGGGACATTCTTTATAAGATTTTGAAGGTAGATGAAGAAATGGTTATCTAATTCCTGGGAGAGGTAGTAAATGGGAAAAAGTAGGTTCCCATTTTCTTCAAGAGGTTTACCGTGAATGGTATTTTTTAAGTTGTGACCGTTGTGATGTAATGACAATATGTGTTGTCCTAATATTGTATAAGGATAAAGTCGAACACCGAATGATATGCCCAATGCATCGGGTTTAAGTTTTAAGGCCTTTTCAATGGTGAATAGAGCGGTTTCTTTTGTTTCTTTGGGGCAACCTAATAGTAAATCGAACATGACAGCGATGTTTGTTTTGCGGAGTAGTTTCATTAATTGTTGTATATCTTCGTAACGATGTGGTTTGCATAAATAATGCAGTATTTCATTATGTAATGAGTCTATACCAAAATTTATACCGACACAGCCTGCCCGTTCCATTTTTAAGGCTAATTCTTCTGTGAAAGGGACAGGGGAGCAGTAGGTATACCACTTGATTTCTTTGTTGATTCCCCTGCAAATAAGTTTGTCACAAATTTGAAGGGCGTGCTCTAAAGGAAGGTTAAATTCGCTATCGCACCAGTGGAAAACATTAATTCCTCTATTTACTAATTGCTCAATTTCAAAAACGACAGTATCGGGATTCCGAAGTTCTATAGCGTTGTGTCCTGAGGCACTTTCGACGCAGTAGATGCATTGTTGGGAACAGCCTCGTTTTGTTTCGATGCCGATTTGTCCTCCTTCGGTGAAATATTTTTCAAGGTTGGCAAAGAAGCGACGAAATTTAAAGGATGTGTATCTATCGGAGATTTTTTTCTCTAATGGGTTGAGTAAAATATATCCCTGACTATTTTTATAAACACATCCGGGAAATTTTTCATGAGTTTTTTGTTCTATAGATGTGATGAATTCAGGGATAGTATTTACGCCGTTTCCGATAAGTCCAAAGTCTGCATGTGTATAGGCTAAAATTTCACGGGGAGCAATGGAGAATCCGGCACCGCCTAAAAAAATAGGTGAGTGGGAAAATTGTTTGCAGAATTGCACAAGTATTTTAATAAAATCAATAAAAAAAGTCTGGCTTCCCATCATGGCTTCGTCAACATTACGAATAGTAATACCGATGTAATCTGGTTTGGAGTCATTCAAAGCATTTTTTAATGTTTCCTGCCAATTTTCAGAAAAGCACAAATCTATCCAGATAATTTTGTGCCCGGATAGGTATAAAACTTCTGCGATATACTCAAGTCCCACAGGTGAGATGGGAGGCTTGAGTAAATTTGGGTTGATGAGTGCAATTGTTTTTTTGTTTGCGGTGGATATAGGTCTAACCTTAAATTAAATATATTGGTCAATGTTCCAGGGTTCACGGTATGTGCGTTTTATCCACTTTGATGCTTCGGGGTCATCTTTGAATGTCAAGTTCTGTGGGTCGAAAATTAGAGAGCGGGAAACCATTGTGCTAATATTGCAAAGATGGCATAATACTGCAGTTTTATATCCTTCCTCTGCGGGGGCATTGGGTTTCTCTTCCCCAAGAATGGTTTTTGCGAAATTGACCGCATGAGGTATGTCAATATCACTTCCAGGATATACTTTGGGTTCCTTTTTCTTGCCATTCGGGAACACTTTCCAATCTCCACGGGTAATGACCAAAGTTCCTTTTTCTCCGTGAAATTCAGCAAAAGAGTCGGAACCGTATTCAGACCATAGACGGAGTTCCCAAACAACAGTCAGTTCTGGGTATTCAAGAATAGCAGTTTGGGTATCAGGCCATTCTTTGATATCTTTGGTAACGAATTGTCCACCAGTGGCATGAACGCGAAGGGGATAGTCAATATTTAAAAACCAGCGGACAATATCTAACCAATGTGCTGCCCAGTTGCCTGTATCTCCTGTTCCATAGTCGAGCATAAAGTGCCAGTTATAATGGACACGGTATTGGTTATAGGGTTTCATTGGAGCAGGACCTGTCCACATATCATAATCTAAATTTTTTGGAGGGTCAGTGTCTGGGACTTTAGGTAAAGGTTCTCGCCAGTGGATGGTACCTGCTCGGGCAAAAGCAATTTTTCCTAATTCGCCAGATTGTAGAAAGGCACGGGCTTCATGAAAATGTTTTCCACTGCGTTGCTGTGAACCGACAACGACCACTTGTTTGGGATGTTTCTTCATGGCTTGCAATACCGAGTAGCCGTCATAAATGTTATATGAGAAGGGTTTTTCTACATAAACATGTTTTCCTGCGTCTAAAGCCATAACCGCCATAAGGCTATGCCAGTGGTCAGGAGTGGCAACGACTACTACATCAATTTCTTTGTCATCCAACATCCGACGGAAATCTTTTTCAAGAACAGGGACATCCACATTATTTTTTTCCAAATCCTTTTTACCGCTATCGAGCATTTTTTCATCACAATCGCATAAGGTTTTTATCTGAAAATAGCCTGATTTAGCAAGGTTATTTGCCACCTGTGGTCCTCTATTACGACAACCAATAATACCTACACGCATTTTGGGCGATTGAGCCTTTGCTTTGTGAGTTAAAGTTGCAGATGCCATGGCTACTGCTGAGGATGCGATGAATTGTCTTCGGTTTAACATAATTATTTCTCCTTTAATATTAAAATATAAATTTACGAATTAAGTTTTTTTGCAAATTGTTTTAATGAAGGATTTTAATTGAGGAGTCTTATTTTTAATAATATCCCATATAATTACAAGTTCAATTCCAAAATATTCATGGACTAAAATGTTCCGCAAAGCTACTATTTTATGCCACTCAATTTCATTGTATTTTTTCTTAAAGTCATCTGGTAATTGTTTTATCCCTTCACCTATAATTTCCAAACATTTTAATGTTGCATAATGTCTCATATCATCTTTGGCAAAAGATTTATAATCAATATTCTTAGTAAATTTTTCTATTTTTTTAATGTGTTCTAATATTTCTTCTAATATAATTTTAATCTCTCTTTTAGACATATATAACTTCTTGGAGGATGCGTTTTTTTAATGATTTTTTCAATGCACCTTTCATTACAAGGTCTACCTTGTTTTGTAACAATGCTTCAAGATAAAGTTTTAATTCTATATAGTTATCAAATGTTTTTCCGTCATCTTTGAAATCAATAAGAATATCTATATCACTTTCGGTATTTATTTCGTTTCTCGCATAAGAACCAAAGATACCAATCTCTTTAATGTTATATTTCTTTTTTAATTCGCTTTTATGTTCTTCCAATATTTTTTTTATGTATTCAAGATTTATCGTTTTATTTACTCGACTATTCATATATTTTACAGAGAATATAGGTTAAACTTATTTCAGACTTATAAGAAAAAAAGTTTATTTTTAAGTGTTTTCTGAAAATAATTATATAAAAATGAATAGGAATATTCATTTTTTTAATATATCTTTTAATTCATGAGCGACTTTTTGGGCTTGCTTGAGGTTAGGCATGCCCTGGTCACCGACAATTACTTCTGCGGTCAGGTAGTAGTCATAACCGATGTTCTTCAATGTCTGTAGTAAACCTTGCCAGTTCATATCGCCTTCAAGCAGACTGGGGGTGAAATCATTTAACGTTCCGCCACCGTTATTCCGTTTGAAATTTTTGATATGAACACGGGCAATGCGTTGTCCTAAAATTTCAGCCCAATGTTCGGGATAACCATTGATTAAACAATTACCCGCATCAAAATAGGCTTTGACCCATGGAGATTGGAATATATCAACGAATTGGGCAAACTCAAAGGGACCTGTGAGGAATTTGCTCCAGACATTTTCAAGAGCAATAATAACTTGATTTTGTTCAGCAATAGGTATTAATTGATGGATAGAATCCTGTGCCCATTTCCAGACTTCTTTTGCGGGGACGGTGGGGCGATTGGGGTCAAAGCATACATCCACAGTGCCAGGCAGGACAAGAACCGCACCAGCCCCTAATAGGTTGGCAGATTCGATATATTTTTTTGTGAACTCAATGGCGTTATTTCGTTCTTCTGCATCAGGACTTCCGAGAGAGCAACTCCAGTAGAATCCTGAGGCTAAAGAAGGAATTTCTAATCCTTCTGTTTCCACTACCTTCCGAATATGTTTTAATTCATTCTCTGTTGTGGTAGCGGATAGTTCGCCTGCTCCATAACATAATTCAATCCCATCCCAGCCCATTCCTTTTACTTCTTTCACAATAGATTCAATCGTTACCTCACCCTGAAAACCACAAACCATCCATCCATTCAATGCTGTTTTCATAAAAGGTATCCTTTAAGGTTCGAATAATTTTAATTATTAGTGTGTGTTTTAATTGAGACAAAGATATTTTATCAAAAGGTAAGTCAATAAAAGTAAAATTTTGGTGAGGTTTTATTAGTGGCGGAGAGAGAGGGATTCGAACCCTCGGTACGGTTTCCCGTACACACGCTTTCCAAGCGTGCTCCTTAAGCCACTCGGACATCTCTCCGTGGTGTATTGTTTTATTGAGATTTTGTATGGATTCGCTATTTACGATTATGGTGGTTATTATACTTTCTCTGTTCGATAAAAATCTACCAGAGGTGGTATATACATATAGGGGTAAGAATTTAATTTTAGACCATTTCGAGGGTGGAGTGTATGGTATTTAGTAGAGTTGATAAAACATAAGGTTTCTGGATGAAACCTATAAGTCCTTTCCCTACAAAACGTTCTATGACATCTTTTTCGTTGTATCCACTTGAAAGAATGACTTTGACCTTTGGGTTTATTCGACGCAGTTCACGGAATGTTTCCTCCCCATCTAATTGTGGCATTGTCATATCTAATAGAACGAGGTCAATTTGGGATTGATTATCACGGTATATTTGTATGGCTTGTAATCCATCTTCTGCGGTAATTACTTTGTATCCACTTATTTCCAGCATATTTCGAACGGTATCTCTGACTAATTTTTCATCATCAACTACGAGAATGTGCTTTTGTGTAATCAGATGTTTGGTTTCTGTGGTTGGGGTGAGATTTAATTGCTGTTGTAGTACCTGATTTTCAGATATAGGAAAGAATACTTTAAAGCTGGTTCCTCTTCCTATTTCGCTATAAACTCTTATTGCACCATTATGAGAGCGAACAATTCCTGCAACTGCGGATAAACCTAATCCTCTACCAGTAAATTTTGTTGTAAAGAAGGGTTCGAACATTCGTTCTTGAATTTCTTTTTTGATTCCTTCTCCGTTATCAATAATTTCTAAATAGACATATTGTCCTTCTTTACAATTTTCGCCGAAGTAGGTTGTTTTCAAGTAATTTTTGTCGCAGTGCATTTGTCGAGTAATAATCGTGATGATGCCTGGTCTGTCACCGATGGATTCGGCTGAATTTAGAATGAGATTTATTAGTAATTGCTGTATGTGTGCGGGGTCTGCGTCAATTAGAGGAAGTTTTGGGTCTAAATCGTATTTCACAGCAATTTTTTTAGACACGGAAACCTCTATTAATTTTTCATTACTGTTTATAAGAGAGGAAAGAGAAATAAGGCGTGGGAATGTTTTCCCTTTCCCTGCATATGCTAATAATTGTTGAGACAAATGAGTTAGTTGTTTTGAAATGCGGATTATTTCCTGAAGGTAATAACGCGTTTCCGAGTCTGGAGGCAACTCCATTAAAGCCAAGTCGGCATTACCTATAATACCTACCAATAAATTATTGAAATCATGAGCAATACCTCCAGCAAGGATGCCAATACTTTCTAATCGTTGTGTTTGCTGTAGTTTTTCGTTTAATATTTGTTGTTCTTTTTCATCTTTTATCTTTTCTGTAATATCCATACCTGAATAGATGAGTCCGTTAATCTCCCTATTTTCTCCATAGAGGAATGCATGTCTTAGTAGCAGAATTTTTTCTTCGTTGTTGGAATTAATAATATACACTTCGTCCTCAATATCAGAGATAATTTTGTTTGTTATGATTTCCTTAAAGTGTTTTTGTAGTGTTTCCCTTTGTTCTGGAGATACAAAAGTTTCAAACCAATTTTTCCCTATAGCAGAAGTATCACATTTCAATACTTGGCATGCGGAGTGATTTAAATGTTGAATATTCCCATCCGAATCCAAAAGGATAAATAGAGAAGGAGAAAGGTTTAGAAAACCTATGCAACGGTCTCTTTCTTGCTTTATCGTCTCTTCAAGTATTTTCCTCTCTGTAATATCTGTGAACAGACCAATTGCTCCCTTAAATTTATTTGTCGTATCTAAAATAGGAGAGGCAGTAACGAGAAAGATGCGTTTTGTTTTATCAGCACATATTAGTGAGCGTTCATATTTATCAAATTCACCTTTTTTTCGTTTTTCTCTTTTTAATAGGGTATCTGCATGTTCTTCAGGTGGTATAAATTCGAGGGTCGATTTGCCAATCATCTCTTCTGGAGTAAAGCCAAGAATATCTGCCATTTTCTTATTGACGAACACTGTTTTAAATTCTTCATTAACGACCCAAATTCCTTCTTGAGCATGTTCAACTATATTTCTGTATTTTTGTTCACTTTCGTTTAGTTGGTTTTGAGTTTCAATAAGTTCTGTAATATCAACATCCATACAAAATATTGCATCTGAATCACCTATTTTTGAGGGTACCATTGTTGATAAAACATATTTTGTAGTACCAGACCTTGTTTGGATACTCCATTTTTTAGGTTCAGTAGGGGCACCTTTTTTTAAGGTGGTTTGTACAGTCTCGTCGAAAGATTGCCATTCCTCCGCAGGTAGTAATATATCCTTTATATTTTTACCGATGACATCTTTATCAAGATATTCATATAGAATCTCGCTGGCTTTGTTCCAGAAGAAAATTTTTCCATCGGTGTAATATCCTTGAATTGCTGTTAATGGTGTCGTTTGAAAAATATACTCATATTGACAAGGTGCATGTATTGAAGTGGTATCAAATGAAAATGTAACATCCCTTTGTTGTTTTGATTTAATCCGATGATATGATGTTTCGCTCTTCTCTGGTTCAATATTTGAGTCGGACATACTCAAGCCCCTTTTATAGTTGATATTTTAAAGATACAACAGCCCAATATGTAAACTTATTTTTGACCATGAAAGTCTTATTTATGTTTCTATTTTTTTATATTATCACAAAGATAAAAGTTATTTACACTCAAAAATGTAATAGTAAGGGAAAGAAAATGAACGGAATTAATCTTTTGTATATCGCGATATTCTTAATTTGTGGAACTGACAAAACTAATATTTCCCAATTTGCAATTGGAAATAGTCCTTTTATAGGTAGTGTAGAATGCCGAAAAGTAGATGTATGTGGTATTACCTCAAACGACACATCAGGAATGAAGGTTCGTTTTAATATAAGTGATTGGCCTAATGTTTTTATTAAACCAAGTTCAGGGAGTTGGGACTGGTCTGAATATTGTTGGGTTGTAGTTAAGGTGTTTAATCCTGAGAACGATGTGGTTCGAATGAATGTAAGGGTTGATAACGAAGGAGCGGATGGGCATGAGTTCTGTATTACAGGTGGTTTTAATTTACCTTCTAAACAAGAAGAATCAGTTTCATTTTTATTGCCGAATCCATTGTATCCGTTTTCAGTTCCAAATGATAAAGAGCGCTTGGAGGTTTATTCAAAGCATCCATTATGGGGAATGCGTCGGGCACCGGGAAATTTTGTTGAGATGAGGGGGGAGAAATTTGATTTGTCTAAAGTAATAGGATTCCAAATTTTTTTGGCACGGCCGAACGTCTCGACAAATCTTGTAATCCGTGAGATAAGACTTGAGAAACAGTTTGATTTGCCTGATTTTCCTTTACCATTTATTGATAAGTTAGGTCAATATAAACATGCAGATTGGAAAGGGAAAACACATTCGGAAAAAGAAATGGTAGAACATGCACAAAAGGAATTACAAACGATTAGAAAACGAGCTATTACCAGTAAAGATTTTGATGTTTATGGGGGGTGGAAAAAAGGACCTCAGTTAAATGCAACAGGATGGTTTCGGACGGAACTAATTGATGGATATTGGTGGCTTGTAACGCCGGAAGGACATTTGTTTTTGTCCATAGGGGTGGATTGTGTTGGGTTGAGCGATTTTACTTTTATAACAAACCGTGAGAAATGGTTCGAATACTTGCCTGATATGAATGACCCAAAATTTAAGAGTTGTTTCGCAAAGGCGGGCAAAGGAGGACATTGGTTTGGACATATTTTAGATGAAGGGTGGGTATATTGTCCTTATAAAGCGAATATTATTCGTCAATTTGGGGAGACATGGGAACAGCCATGGAGTGAACAAACCACAGCTCGATTAAAGAGATGGGGATTTAATACTATAGGTGCGTGGAGTTCGGTTCACTTGTTTGTAGATAAAAAGATACCATTTGTTATCATTCTGGGACCGGGAAATGTACCAAGAATTAAGAATGCTCCAGGCTATTGGGGACCTATTTATGATGTGTTTGACCCTCAATTCGAAGAAATTGCAGAAAAGAATATCCAAAAAGGAGTGGAGGCTTATAAAGATAACCCCTATTGTATAGGTTATTTTGTGAATAATGAACTTTCGTGGGATGGGGTTTGGGAAGGAACGATAAAAAATGATTTGGAACAGCCCTGCAAGAAGGAATTTGTCAGGATGTGTCAGGAAAAATATGGAACCATAGATAAATTAAATGAGAATTGGAAGACATCATTTGCAGATTGGTCTGAAATTAATAAACCTAAGGAGGAAACAGATGCCTTTAAGCAAGACAGGGATGAATATCTTAGCCAATTTGCAAACAGGTATTTTTCTGTCATATCACATGTTGTTAAGAAGAGTGCACCGCATCAACTCTATATGGGTTGTAGATTTGCAGGATTTCCACCGGAATTTGTATGGAAATCTGCCCAGAAATATGCGGATGTAGTAAGTATTAATATCTATCGCAAAGAGGTTCCGAAAGACCATGCTATGTTAAAAATTGCAGAAAAACCCATTATTATTGGTGAGTTCCATTTTGGAGCGTTAGATAGAGGTATGTTTCATACAGGACTGATTGCATGTAAAGACCAGAAAGACCGAGCAGAGAAATATGTGAATTATGTTGAGAGTGTTGTTAGACATCCTTTATTTGTGGGATGTCATTGGTTTCAGTGGGCAGACCAACCGATTACAGGCAGGAACTTTGATGGTGAGAACTATAATATCGGATTAGTGGATGTAACCAACAAACCATATCCAGAGCTTACAAAGTCCGCAGAAAAGATAAATAAAAAAGCATATTCAATCCGTCTAAAAGCCAGCCAAAAAACAGCAGATAGAACCACCAAAAAATAATCGTTGTATTCCTATTTTAGGGTATTGGTGTATTTTAAAAACAGTTTTGTGGAGAGATAACGTTGTTTTATTCTTCTGTAATGAGGATTTTAGTGTGAAGAGGGATAATATTGTAAAGGGTAATGGTATCATCGTTTGTCAGACAGATACAGCCATGTGAGGAAGGAGTACCTATAAGTTCTTCTTTGTTGGTTCCGTGGATATAGATATACCGTTGATATGTATCTACAATTTCATCTTTATTGTTGACCCCTTTGTTTTTTCCCTCTTCTAATCCATCAAGGCGGAGTATACGAGTTAGTATAAGGGATTTTTCGGTGATCTGGGTTTTGTCCCAAAGTCCAATGGGTTTACGGTTGCGAAAGATTTGTCCCCATGGGGCATGGTCGCCAATTTTTTCTACAATTTGGTGCCACCCTCTTGGGGTTTGGTGAGAATCTTTTTTTTCACCAGCTCCTTTTATCGCTGTTGAGCAGGAAGTTTGCCAAATAATTATGTTATTTTTTATGACATAGAGTTTTTGATTTTTTATTGAGACCCAAATACCAAGGTTTTCACCAATATGTTGTGCCCATTGATGTTTGTTTAAGATGTTCGTTTCTTCTGTGGAAAGGGGAGTTCCGTTATTGGGATGTGTTTTCATAGTCTACTTTGATTGTTTGTCCTTGTTTAGGTTTAGTAATTATTTTTATTTCTTTTGGTGCTAATACGGTGTATTGATTTCCTTTTTTGTTGATTTGTAAAGAATTGCCATAGGGTAGAGGTTTTTTAAGTTGCATGTCGGGTAAACCATTTATGTTTGCAGGTTCCAGTGCTATTTCATCCCAGCTGGGTGTTGAGGGTTTAATTCCTAATATATATTCAGCGATAAGGTATATTGGACAGCTACTCCATGCGTGACACCAGCTCATGTTTATTTTCATTTCAGGTTTCCACACTTCGAGGCAAGAGGTAGCACCGTTGCGGAGCATTTCTTTCCATGAATATTCGGTGTCGTTTGTTAATAATTTCCAGCCTAATTCGGGGTTGTTCTCTTTGAAACATGCTTCAATCACATAAGAAGCAATATAAACACCGCAAGATAATCCCTTTTGCTCGATTAAGGAGAAAATGTTTCTTTTTACTTCTTCATTTTTTACTAATCCGAAGAAGAGAGGGATAGCGTTACTGTGTAGGGAATAATGGGTAGACTCTGGTGCATCTTTATAAAGGTTTTTATCAGGGTCGAGGAAGGTTTTCTGGTAACTATCTTCAATCTTCTTTGCCTTTTCTAAAAGATTGGCATCTTCAATTCCGATTGTTTTTTGTATTTCTATTGTTTTAGTTATTGCACCGTAATAAAAGGCGTTGACAACTGCGTTTGGTTTGTTCAGAGCAAAATCGTAATCGAAATTATCGCGTAAATTTTTAGGCCAATCGATTAGAATGGGTTTTGTACCAGTGGATGTTAGCAGTCCATGTTCATTTTCACATTGAGCAAAGTATTTTAATAGGTTTGGTAAACATTTGGATGCTATTTCTTTTAAGAATTCTTTATCCCCAGAATGGCGGTAGTATTCCCATAACATAAGTGGGTATTGCAGTGAATACTCAGCAAATTCTTGAATAAACCCTGATGGTGCAACAGCCAATAGCCCTGGGTCAATTTTTGAAGAGAGGTAGAAATCGATTAGTGATTTTTTTGTTAATGACGTATCACCTGTGAGCCACATAAAGGAGCGGGATGTAATGACAGCATCACCTAAATATTGCCCTTTCTCACGAGAGGGACAATCTACAAATACTTCTTGAGAGCAAAGTTGAACCCCTAATTGACAAATGTCCCAGATATTTTTTAATTCTTTATCATTAGAGTCAAAGGCAACTTTGGTTGTATCGAATGGATAATGTCGTTCTTCTACCCAGACAGAGACTTCTTCTGGGGCGTTTTCTAATTCAATATACCGAAAGGCACGATATTCGAAAAATGGAGTAATGTCTTCGTCTCCAGAAAGAATAATTTCTTCTTTATAATTGCAATTTGCTCGCATTTGCCATCGGACGTTCCCTTTTTCGTCACGTTCTTCTCCATGGTACACAATCATTTTTTCACCTTTTTTCCCTTTCGTTTTTATACGGGTGTATCCGACGACTTCTCTGCCAAAGTCAAAAAGAATATTTCCTGTAGAAAGTACTTCATTTTTTATGGGATGGATAGGGATAATCGTTAATGGTTTTGCTGGTAAATCTGCAAATATGTAGTCATTTTCACTTAACTCGGGAGTTATCCAATGGGTATCGTCAAAGGTAAAGGATTGCCAATTTTTAGGGTATTTTTGCATATCTATATTTTCAAGGAATTGTGTTTTATATCCTGTTGTTTCTGTGGTAATAAATGCATTAAGGGGGAAACATTTCCAAGAAGTGTCGGATAGAATTTCTGTTTTTTGGTTATTAGTATCTGTGAGGGTAAGTCTGAAAATAAACCCAGAACGATTGTCTCCACTGACACACACACGATTAATTAGCCCTCTATAATAGGTATGAACTGCTATTATATTAGGACCTGTCTTTATAAACTGTTTTATATCGTATTTAAAGTATGGATATGCAAAAGGATAGCCCGTTGTGGGACCTTCTAAAACATATTCTCCATTTATGTATAGCTTAAAATGATCATCAGCAGTAATATATACCTCTGCAGATTTAGGTGTATTTTCAACAATAAATTTTTTTCTAAACAATGTATGAACCTGATGAGGATTTTCTTTTACCCAATTATCTTTTCGATTTGTCATAAAGTCATTATTATGGCTACTATTTTTCATACGAGGGTCGGTGATAATTTGGGCATTTCCGAAGGGGTTTACTGACGGTGGAAAAGTAAGTAAAAGGTATAGTATTAATGGAGTAAGGGATATAAAATTCATAGGAAAACCTTTTATTAAAAAATCATTTTTACAAACAAGATACAAAGTATTTATAATATAGTATGAATAGAGGCAAAAAATAATCAACTGCAACCAAAAGAAAGGAATGAAAGGATGATTTCTGTTTCCGGTTTTCGTAGAGGTATGGCGATCCGTTATGAAGGAGATATTTGGGTCGTAGTAGAATTCCAGCATATTACACCTGGGAATTGGCGTGCAATGTTAAAAACGAAATTGAAGAATGTAAAGACGGGTAGAACGATGGAAGTCACTTTTCGCATGTCTGATGAAGTAGAGGAAGTAATGTTGCTGGAACGGAAGATGCAGTATCTTTATGAATCTGAGGGATTGCTGTATTTTATGGATTTGGAAACGTATGAGCAAACCTTTATTCCAGAGGAGATGTTAGGGGAGCAGAAGAAGTTTTTGAAAGAATCTGATTTGTGTTCTATTTACTTTCTTGAGGATAAGCCTATCATTGCGGAAATGCCTCCGTTTGTAGAATTAAAAGTAATAGAAGCGGAACCTGCTGTAAGAGGGGATACCGCCACCAATGTAATGAAATTCTGTACTTTGGAAAGTGGTGCAAAGATACAGGTTCCATTGTTTATAAAAGAGGGCGATGTTATAAAAGTTGATACACGAACTGGAAGATATATTGAACGGGTTTCTACAGGGTAAAATTTAATTATCCTTCGCCCATTTCTCCTAAGAACGAGTTCCGTTTATCATCAATAATTAGTACTAACTGCTGTCCTTCAGTGGTAATTTTTAAATTCTGTAAGTCAAAATTGTCTGGCAGAACTTGAATGTGGTCAATATTTTCACGAGGGATTAGTATCATTTTAAAGGTGTCATCTATCTGAACTCCACTTGCTTGCTGTCGCGTTAACATAATTCCTTTTGCTTCTACTACAATCCAATTTTCTGACCATACTGTTACTTTGCCGACATAAGAGAAAGGTTTTTGTTCTTTAAAATTTTTTTTCATCTTAATGCGGACAATTCTATCTTTAATCATAAATACTCTCCTTTTAATTTATCTATTAAATGATACAATTTAAGTTTGGTATTTATCAAAAAATAATAATTAAAAAATTGCAATTATGGAGGAAAAATGGTAATATTAATAGATAAATTAATTTTTTTATAGTATTTATTGTTTTATGATTTTTAAAATAATGGAAATAAACAATATATGTTTAGGAGAATTTAATATGAAGGTTCAAAGGTTATTACTTGTTCTTGTGCTTGGAGTTCTTACATCCACATTTGTTTTCGGTGATGCCTATTGGCTTTATTCGGCACGATGGGAAGGCAGTAAAGAGCTATCCGATGCAGAGATGGCAGGATTAGCAAAATTGCAGGGTTCGTTGGAATACGTCGAGTTTAGTGACGATGGAATTTTAATAAGGAATATTGTGCAATTTGGGAAGGTAGGGGTAGGTTTTCCTGGATTTACATCACTAAATCGAGCTCTATTGGAGAAGTTTGCAAATAATGCGGAGAAAGGTGTTTCGGAAGATGGGAAAGCGGTGTTTAAGGTTCAAATGGATGGGATTACATTGGAATGGTTCATTGCTCAAACGAAGGGAAATGAAGGGATATGTGAAACTCGGTGTTATATAAATAATAAGTTATTTTATATTGAGCAACGGAAGGAACTTTATTGTAAAGATGGTGTTCGTCCGACATTTATCCGTTGGGATTATCAGAGTGGTGATAAAAAGGGCACGATAGTTCAACTGTTTGAACCCTATTCTGGTGTCAAGTCCGATACAGATTCAGAATTTAAGGTAAAGGGTGGTTTGGAAGAGGTTATAAAGGTAGACCCTAAAGGAGACCCAGGAAAGGCAGTAGAAACACAACCTGTTCAATTTACTGCACCAATGAAAGGGTTAAATCTAAGTTTCGATTCGGGTTGGTGGCCGAATGGTAAAGGAGAAGGTGGATTTGAGGAACAGCCAGGTGGCTTCCCCGTACAGGTCCGTATTCGTGCGGCAGCGGTTGCTAATTATCAGGCGGATATTCAGGGATTTTTCCATTTAAGTGATAATTGGCTTATTGCTGGAAGTGCGAGCGGTTTTTGGGGTTATGATTTTGGTGGTGAGTTGTATATGAAAGCAGGTTTTGATATTGGGATAATTCCTCCTTTTATTGTTGACATTCCTTATATTCCTGATATATTGTTACGGTCTTCAAAATATGATTATTTTAATAGTTTTTTGTTAGATACAGTGTCTGTATTACAAGATGAGACACCTAAAACTCATTTGTTTGATGTAAATCTTGTTGATTTAATTTTAAAGTTAGTAGGTGTTACTTTGCCAGATTGGTTAAAGTGGATACCTTTCTCAGCAGGTGCTGGTATTGATATTTCGACGAAGACAGATGGTTCGCTTGAATGTGATACGATAAGTTTAGAAGAAGGGCTTTTGTTCTGGACAGAAGGGCAAACTGTGCCTGTCACACCAGGAGAAACAGGCTACCGTTCTGTAATGAATTACAATGAAATATGTAATCTGATTTTAACTATTAAGTTTTATCCAACTGTATATATTAGTATTTTTGGTGCGAGATGGGATTTGCCCATTATGACAATTCCGTGGTCTCCATTTAATGGACCTATGGACCTTGAATTTAGACCATGTGAAATTAATTTTACATCTGAACCGCCATCTCAACCTGCGACGGATTGGTTTACGGAAGATTTTGTTGTTGACAATGATTTAGATAATAAGCGATTATTGTTAACCCCAGCGAATAATGCCAATGGTTATTTTGCATGTACCACCACAGGAATAACAGATTATCCAGTAGATTCGATACTTTCAACCGCTGTTAATTTAGGTGATGATGCTTATGTTGAGGTGCCTTTGGCAGATGGGAAACAGGTTGTTCTTTATGGAGTGGCTTATGACCGTGTGTTTATTGGTAGTAATGGTTATTTAACCTTTACGGAAGGGGATACACAAAATAAAGAATCACCAGAGAATCATTTCAGTATACCGCGTGTTTCAGGTTTATTTGATAATTTAAAACCGAATGACGGCGGACAGATCTGGTATAAGCAATTAGATGACCGTTTTGTTGTTACGTATCATGAGGTCAGGGTTGATGGTAATTTTACGAATGATACAGCCAGTTTTCAGATAGAAATGTTTTTTGATGGTCGGATTGCAATTACCTGGTTGAATATAGAAGCCTATGATGGTTTAGCGGGTATATCAGCAGGAAAGGGTGTTCCTTCTGAATATAAAGAAAGTGACTTGTCCCGTTATGCTCCTTGTATTGAACCTGAGGGAAGTATAGAAGGTTTCCCTGAAGGTGGCTTTGAGGGAGAAGGTTCTGTGGAAGGTTCAATAGAAGGCGAAGGTGAACTTCCTGAGTGGTGTCCGAAACCTTGTGCTGTTTCGAACTGTGGCAATACTGCAATCCAGAGTAATACCCGACAGGCGTGGGAAGCATTTTGTGCATATATGGGAATGAATCCTTTATCTGTAGACCTTGATGATAATTTGATTATAGAAACAGGACAATTACAGTTGTTGGA
>JAIWNQ010000175.1 GCA_020216745.1 Candidatus Hydrogenedens sp. | reverse complement strand
TGTTATATTAGGTAGTCCAGGTGCTAATAATCGGTGTTGTGTATTAACTGCATGGCAAAATAATTATTCTTTCTTTACTGTATTAATTGACGGGTTGATTTCCGAAGGGAAAATTTCAGAGGCATTACTATCACAGGTAAATGCGAGTAAATTAAAAGCGATGTTTGCAGGTTTAACCACGTTAGGAGAGGATTCTGCTGTGAACCTCGCAATTAATATTGGCAATCAAACAGGAGTGATATTCTCGGCATCACAAATTGACCGCTCTGCAAGCCAGTATTTAGGAGCAAGTGGTGACGCGGATACAGATAGAGTTTGTAACCTTGCTGAATATAATGCAACATTTGATGGGTCTACGGATAGCATATTTACATTTGTAATTAATGCAGTTGACCCGACAGCACGTAGTAATGGAGGTGGATGTGGTGCCCCGTGCTTTAGCGAAACAAATGAAGGTGAAATTTTACCAGTATATCAATTAACTGTAATGACGGAGGGGAATACTGCCCCTGTTTCAGTTCAAGTATCACCGATAAGTAGTGAGGGGTTAAATCCAGGATATTATTATCTGGGAACAAATATCACAGCGACGGCGTTTTATAATGATACAAGAGATATATGGCAAGGGTGGATGATAAATGGGCAATTTGTAGGGACTGCAAACCCGATATCGTTTAGCATTACTCAAAACACAGTGATTACAGCGTTGTTTGTTCCCATCCAAATTGAAGGTGAGGGAGAAGGTGAAGTTCCATCGATTATTCCTGTGATAGAGCCGTTTATTTTGGGATTAGGCACGGTTCCATCGGGTGAATGTAAAGAGGGCTCTTTTACCATTACTAACTCTGAGTTTAGTACAGGGGTATTAATTGGAAGTGCGGTTATAAATCCTGTAGATAGTTCGGTAGGAGATGCTTTCCAAATTGTCTCTGGGGCAAGTTACGAATTGACACCTGGTGAGGGACAGCAAGTCGTTGTAAGATTCTGTTCTGGAAACTTGGAACCCAAAGAGTATGTCGCTTTAGTTAGTTTTTCAGCGGGTGAAAATGTGCTTATCTATCCTGTTGTTGTCGGAGTTGAAGCATCTGCTGAAGGTGAAGGAGGTGGAGAGGAAGGAGAAGGAGAAGGTGTTATTGAAGGCACATTGGAAGGAGAAGGGACTCCAGAGGGGAGTGTTGAAGGTGCCACAGAAGGTCAGGTGATTACAATACAGCATAGTGCTGATACGAATGGAAACTGGAAGATTGAGTTACCAGAATTATTAAGGGTTATCCAGATATTTAATTCACGGGGTTATTATTGTGCTTTATCACCAACAGATACAGAAGATGGCTATGAAGTCGGACCAGGACCAAATCATAGTTGTACTCCTCACGCCTCTGACTATAATCCACAGGATTGGAAAATTGAATTGAGAGAGTTGTTAAGGGTTATACAGTTCTTTAATTCTGGTGGTTATCATAAAGACCCATTAGGTGAAGATGGTTTTGCGCCAGGTCAGCAAACTTAACATGTGTAGGCATAGAAATGAATCTTTTGGGGAAAGGTAACTTTCTCCGTTTTGTTTAACAGTGAAGAGAGAAAGGAAGAAAGTATGTTTGATGTTCTTATTAGGAATGGGAATATTGTGGATGGTAGTGGAGCGAAGGCATATACGGGAGACCTTGCAATTGAGGAAGGTAAGATTGTCGCTATTGGGAATTTGAAAGACGCACAGGCAAAGGAGGAAATTGATGCCAAAGGTAGGATGGTATGTCCTGGCTTTATAGATCCACATTCGCATGCGGATATAAGTTTGCATAAAGAGAATGCAGAAGAGTTGCTTATGCCCTTGATTAAACAGGGAATTACTACTTTTGTAGGCGGAAATTGTGGAATGGGACTTTCTCCTATATTAGAACCCGGAAAGGAAGCCATATTTACATACATTGAAGTTTTTTCCAGTTTTGACCCTGAGAAAGAGTTTCGATGGAGGAGCACCGCAGAATACTTTGATTTTTTAGATAAAAAAGGAATCCCGTTGAATTCCGCAATTTTAATTCCTCATGGTTTGTTGAGACTATATGCAGTTGGCATGGAAAATCGCTATGCAACGGATGATGAAATACAAAAGATGGCTCGAGCATTGGAATCATCTATGGATGCTGGGGGAATAGGGATGTCTACAGGATTACAGTATTACCCTGGTAGTCAAAGCGATACGAGGGAATTAGTAGAATTGGGGAAAATCTTAAAGAAGTACGATGGTATTTTTACCAGTCATTTGCGTAGTTATAGCAATACATTAGATAAAGCCATTGATGAAATAGCTGCCGTTGCAGGGGAAAATCAGATTCGAGCTCAGATTTCGCATTTGTTCTGGGTCCCCGATATGGGCTTTATTGGTCCTTTTGTTCGTTCTCTAATCCGAATGATGGCAAGTTTGGCACAATGGATACCTATTCCTATTCCATTAGAGAAACCTATACAACAAGCCATTGAAAGGATTGTAAGTAATCAAGATAAGGGGGTGAATGTTAGTGTAGATGTTATGCCGACCACAACAGGTTTTACACATCTTTTAGCGTTTTTCCCACCGTGGGCGTTAGAAGGAGACAGGACACAGGTATTAAGTCGGCTGAAAGACCGGGATTTACGAAAAAAAATGTTGCATAGTATTGAACACGGTAAAATGGAATGGCCTCATACAGGCCCTGATTCGTGGACATTGAACTTATTCCGTCTTATGGGTTGGGAATGTGCACATATTATGGCGGTGCAGTCGGAAAAGAATAAGCGGTATGAGGGAATGAATCTGATTGAGATTGCCCGTGAAAGAGGTGTCCATCCGTTTGATGCGGCTTGTGATTTGTTGCTTGAAGAGGACGGGCATGTACTTGTGTTTGAAAGTATTGCGGAACCGGATGATTTGTTTACTGAACGGACTACTTTCCCTTCGATGGCACACCCGAAGGTAATGATTTCTACAGATGCAATATTGATGGGCTTTGGTATGCCGTCACCCTTGTTCTATGGTTGCTATCCACGATATTTGCGTAGGTATTGTAAGGAATTGAAATTGGTAGACCTTGAAACAGGTGTTCGTAAATGCACATCATTGTCAGCAGAACATTTTAACTTAAAACAACGAGGATTGCTAAAAGAGGGATATTTTGCGGATGTACTTGTAATTGATATGGACAAGATAGATTCAAAAGCATGTTTTAAGTCACCGACAGAATCGCCATCTGGAGTGGATGAGGTTATTATTAATGGAAAACGGGTTGTGAAAGAAGGCGTTTTTCAAAGAGGATTGAGTGCGGGAAGTCTTTTACGACATACAAAAAATTAAAAGTATCTTTGAAGAAAAGAATAGAATTAGTAATCATGGTAATGGAATGGGAAAGATGGGGTAGATTGGGTGGTTGAGGAAATGTTTTTTATATTGTAAGTAGTATTGTCTCTTATGTATGAAACATAAATGGTTTCTTTCAGTCTAAATTTAAGAATCACTTTTTAAACATCTTACTATAAGGAGATAATAAATGATTAAACAGGCAAAGCAAATAGGGATTTTATTCGTTATTTTTGTATCTATTGCATTTATGATTTCTGCAGAAAATGCATCCCCTGTAACTATAACACAGTTGGAACGGCCTATAATTCGGCATGAGGTAATGGTTCCTAATGTAGATGATTTTATAACATTAAAATGTGATTTTCATATGCATACTGTTTTTTCTGATGGACGAGTTTGGCCTGACTTGCGAGTTATAGAAGCATGGGCAACAGGTTTGGATGCTATTGCTATTACAGACCATATAGAGGGACCTGTAGACAGGCCGTTTTTAACAGGAGATGATAATTCTTCTAATGAATTAGCAAAAGGAACTGCAGAACGGTATGGGATGATTTTGATAAAAGGAGGGGAAATTACACGAGAGCAACCTTATGGACATTATAATGCCTTGTTTTTGAAAGATGTAAACCTTGTTGATAATGAAGACCCATTTACTGCAATTGAGAATGCAGTAAAACAGGGGGCTTTTATTCAATGGAACCATCCAGATTGGAATTCTGCAACACGTAATAAATTTGAATTTCAGAAAAAGTTGTTAGAAAAAGGGTATCTACATGGAGTTGAAATATCGAATGGCTCGGATTGGTATCCGCATGTAATAGATTGGGCATTGGAAAATAATCTTACAATGATGGGGAATAGTGACCTGCATGGATTGATTATGGGTGAATTTCAATTGGATAAATTTCAAAGACCTATGACTTTGGTTTTTGCGAAGGAAAAAACAGAACAGGGAATTCGTGAAGCTTTAGATAATAAACGAACGGTTGTCTGGATAGCGGATTTGATTAATGGTAGGGAAGAATGGGTCTCAAAGTTATTTCTTTCCTGTGTTCGTTTCGGAAAAATACAAGTAACTAATCCTGAGAAGAAAGAGGGTAAATTAATAATAGAGAATATTTCAGATGTACCGTGGTCAATTCAATTTATGGGACCTGTGATTTTGGGTTCATATCGTTTGGAGCCGAGGACTTTAGCAGTAGTGAAAACAAGAGGACAGGGTAAAGTTCAAATGAAGGTGCTAAATGCATGGGTAGGCACTGGTAAAAATTTACAATTGGGAATTGAAACTGAATAGACATTTTAGCTACAAAAAATTTGAATATGCGAAAGTCGAGATGATTTTATAGGTGTTTATTTTATCGTTATTCAGGAAATATTCTTAAAAAATTAATTTACATTTGTAGTTTTCTCTTTTAATTTCAGAAGGGTACAATTTTATCTATGTTTATGAACTGGTTTTATATTTCACCTAACTTTTTTTGCCAGTGAAATTTTTTTGAACTTTCCGAGGCATAAAAGGTGATGGCTGTTTTTCTCGGATATTGTTTTTTTGACGTTCGGTTTTTTTGTTAGGAATAGTTTTACCGCTTAACTCATATCCGATGGTAATTCGTGTCGAGATCAGTTTGTTGACGAATTCGTCTGTTACAATGTTCCAAGGAAGGTATTGTTCGAGATTCGGTGATAACCAAGCATACACATCGTCATTTTTAAGTTTTTCGGTCTGCATTTTTTTAGCCATTAATAGGAGATATTCATAGTCTTCCATACCATCTCTTAGTCGTTCGAGTCTAACTGAGCTATAGTAATTATTATTTGGAGCAGGATACAAAAGAGAAGTCATTTGTAGTGTATTTTGAGGCTGAGGAATGAAATCTTTTTTATCGGCAGGTTTTAATATTACATTATTCCATGAGTTGATAGGTGTTAATATAGCGCCCTGAAGCTGGTAATACCAGCATATCCATGGGATGATGCGTGATTCAATAGGAGGTGCATCATAGCGTAACGATGGGTACTGTTCGGGGATTGTCCAGAGCCATGGCTTGATAATAGGGGCTATTCGTGGTTCAGGTATTTTTTCTGGTAGATTTAATCGGACATCCTGAATGAAAATAGTTTCTCCTTTCTTTAATTTTTTTAGTTCTAATCGAAAGGCGATAAAGTCAGGGTTGTATTTAAATGTTCCGTAGGATATAGAGTTTTCAAAAAATCTACCTGTGATGTGTTTCCATGTAATAGATGAAGGGAAAAAATGGATTCCATCTCGTGAAGTGTTAACTTCTGCGGATTGGGGAGTTTGTCCTGGCCCCCATATAATTACAAGATTTTTTCCAATGTGACTTTCTTTTAAGTGGATTTCTACCCATTCATTTTTACCTTCTTTTTCTGCGGGGAGTGAGAGCCAACCAGTAAAGGGGCAGTTGTCTGCTATGTTTTGGGGGGAACTTAAAATAGGTGGATATGAACCGGGTAAAAAACCACAGGAAGATGCAGACACAGATTTGATTGATATATTTGTTTCATCAGTAATTGAGATACCTCTTGTGAGTCGTTGTATTAAATCAATGGAAAAGTAATTAAATGGTATTGCCCATATATCTGTATAAAAGTTGAATTGAGGGGATGGTGGACTGCATAGAATGCGGATTAGAGATGGGGTCTGTTCTGAGAGGGCATTAAGATAGCGTTTAAGACTTTCATTTTGTTCAGATTCAGGAGGACAAAATAGAACCACACTTAAATTGGATTGGGGCAGGTCTTCTTTTATTTGTTGCCAAATTTTGGTTTCTTCTTGAGTGGGGGAACGCACTGTGTCTAATGGACCTGAGGGTAAAAGTAAAGGAGTAACATCAAGGATGGTGTTTGAAATAGAAATATCGGTTTCTTTTATACTCTGGATTAATTTATCCCATAGGTTTTTAGGAACAGATAGGTTCTCAGTATTATTTGTTTGTAGATACATTCCGAGTGAGAGGGTAAGATGCTTTTTATAGAGGAAGGTAAAAAGTGATGTCCAAAAATCATCTGCTGAGTTGGCATTATTATTGTTTAGCTGAGCCATTGTTTTCCAATCCAAAAAACTTATAGCGGGAAGTGATGGGGTTTGAGGGATTTCAAAGTCAAATACTTCAATGTCTACAGGTATTTTTCTTATCTTTTTGCCTTTTGAGTTTAAAATTATTTCCGTTTGGTAGTGTCCCGACTTTATTTCTTTTGGGATATGAAATGTTATCCAAAGAACTGCTTTTTGCCTCTGATAAATATTGAAAGGTTCTATAGGTTTGAGAATGTCAAAAAAGATAGCGGAACGGTCTATGCCCCCCTGAGGTAAAGGTATACCTTCTACTGGAAGTATCTGATAAATCTGTGGAGGTGTGAGCTCATTAGGGAGCCTCTCTATTTGTAATGAAACATCATTAAGGGACTCACTATCAGAAAAGATATGGATTTGAAAAGATTCCTCTTCACCTTTGGCAGAGAAGATTGTCGCATTGTATGAAGAGAAGTTAGATGGTTTTTCTATATTTGTTGAACACCATGACGGTTCAACCCAGATATTAGTTCCTGAGATTATAAAGTATATTGTTAGTGAGATATCTAATAACATTTTTATCTTATAGTTAGACTATGATTTTTTTATTCTTTCGATATATAATAAACAAAAATTTAGATAAAAGAGTAAACAGAGATTTTTATAGGTGAAGAGAAATGGAATTTGAAGAATTGATGAAAAAGACAAAAAAGGAACTTATTGAAGAAATACAACAGTGGGAGGAACGTTTAGAACAACTAAAGAAAGAAATTGAAATTAATAAGAGTGGCAAATCGTTTTACACCCCATCCGACTTGTTACCGCTATTTAATAGTATGAGTGCTATTGAAACGGCGGTTCATGTGGCTGATATGCAGACATATGAATTATTAGCAGTAAATGAATATATAGAGAGGGTATGGGGTAAAGGGATATTAGGTAAAAAGTGTTATGAAACTTTACAAGTAGGACAAACTACACCATGTAGTTTTTGCACAAATGACCGATTGCTTAATGAAAAGGGAGAACCCAATCCTCCGTATGTATGGGTATTTCAAAATACCCGTACAGGCTCTTTCTTCCAATGTGTTGATTTTGCAATTCCGTGGGAGAACGGGAAAATGGTGCGATTAGAGGTGGCGTTAAATATAGACCAATTTGTAAAACTTCAAAGGGAACGGGATACTCAAACTGAAATTCTTATGACGGTTATAAAAAATATTCCACAGGCGGTGTTTTGGAAGGATAAAAATGGAGTGTTTTTAGGATGCAATCAACAGTTTGCGTTAGATGCGAATTGTGATTCTCCATCGGATGTGATTGGCAAAACGGATTATGACCTTCCATGGACAAAGGAGGAATCGGAAAGTTTTCGGAGAATGGATAAAGAAATCATAGAAACTGGTGTTCCTTCCCTTTTTTTTGAGGAGTCTCAGACGAGAGCAAATGGGATGATAAGATATCTGCTTGTTAGTAAGGCTCCGTTGAAGGATTCAGAAGGGAATATTATTGGTGTATTAGGTACTTATAGCGATATTACGGAATTAAAGAAAGCCCACGAGATATTACAGAAAAATGAGCAATTATTGAATAGTTTGATGCAAACGGCGCCTTTTGGTGTCATTTGTGTTAAGAATCGAATTATCGAATGGTGTAATGAACGAATGGAACAAATTTTTGGATATTCCCGAGATGAATTAATTGGGAAGTCGACACGTGAGTATTACGAATCCGAAGAAGAATATTTAAGGGTGGGAGATATTATATACAATAATTTAGTGGGTAATGAAATGGTTTGGACTGAGACGCGATGGAAGACAAAGGATGGAAGTTATATTGATGTCCGTATTAATGTAGCATTAAAAGATTCAGAAAAGCCAGATGAAGGAGTAGTTTGTGGAATTTTAGATATAACGGAACAAAAGAAGCGTGAAGAGCAAGAAAAACAAATGTTAGAACGAATGTATCATATTCAGCGGATACAAAGTTTAGAGGTTCTCTCAGGAGGGGTTGCTCATGATTTTAATAATATTCTCATGGCAATAATTGGTAGTGCTGAATTAGCAATGCATGAAATTCCAGAAATATCACCAGCTCAACATTATTTACAGGAAATAGTTAATGCGAGTAAAAAAGGTGCTGAACTTGCAACGCAGATGCTTAGTTATGCAGGTAAAAGAAAATTAGTGGCAAGGAAAATAAACATTAATAATTTAGTTAATGAGATGACACAGATATTAAAGGCAACCATTTCAAGAAAAGCCATTTTGAAGTTAGATTTGGCTAAAGAAATACCAATGATGGAAGGAGATGCGACGCAAATTTCACAAATTATCATGAATTTAGTCGTTAATGCGAGCGAAGCAATAGGAAACAAAAGTGGTGTGATAGTCTTAAGAACAGGTGCACGTATTTGTGAACAACAGTATTTGGACACTTTATTTTTACCAAACGAGCTTAAAGAAGGTTTGTATGTTGTGCTTGAAGTAGTGGATACAGGATGTGGAATGGATGAGGAGGCGAAGATACATCTGTTTGAGCCATTTTATACCACAAAATTTACAGGAAGGGGATTGGGTATGGCAACAGTATTAGGAATTGTCCGTAATCACAAGGGAGGAATTAAGGTTTATTCTGAGGAAGGTAAAGGAACTACTATCAAAATATTTCTACCAGCAATTGAATGGGAAGCCGAAAGACAGACTGTATTTACAACGGATAGTAAAGAATGGCGTGGAAGCGGAAAAGTGCTGTTAGCAGAGGATGACGAAACAATTTGTGCGTTGACACAACGAATGCTTCAATATTTGGGATTTGAGGTGTTTGTTGCAGTGGATGGACGAGAAGCTGTCCAGATTTTTGAACAGAATCGGGATTCTATTTCCGCTGTTATTTTAGATATGACAATGCCTCATATGGATGGTATAGAAGCGTGTCTTGCTATTCGGAAGATTAGTGAGTCTGTTCCTATTATATTAACCAGTGGTCATCCTCAAGACGAATTAAATAAAAAGATAAATCAGAGTTGTATATCGGGGTATTTACAAAAACCGTATCGTTTTGAAGAATTAAAGACGGTATTAATGAACATTCATCACGTTGAATAAGAATTGATTAAAAAAAAGATAAAGTCGTTGATTTTAGCAGTGAAAAAGGTAGCAGGAATGTCATTAAATATTCGAGAAGATGTTTTTATCTTTTTTGTTTTATTATTTATGTTTCCTATGATTGGGGAAGCCTCAATGTATAGGTTGTCAGAAGAGTATTGGAAGGGAAAAGGGAACGTAAGTGAATGTGTGTTAGATGCAACTGTTTTTAATCAGAGAGTTGATGAAGGTCGTGATGTAATTATTTTCGAATATAGGGGTGTAATTAATCTTGGAAATTATAAATCTCTTTCTGTGAATATGATAACAAAGGGTGGAAAAGATATTTTGTGGGGTTGGAAAAGCAAAAGGACTGGTGATGAATATTATTATCCATATGATAACTGTTCTTTAATTTCGGATGGGAAAGTGCATACCTATACTTTTATGCTCCGATTTCCAGATAAAAATAATCCGATATTTGACATTGTGGATTCGATATGTTTCGAAGTAAGAGGAGTGAAAGATAATATAGAA
>JAIWNQ010000174.1 GCA_020216745.1 Candidatus Hydrogenedens sp. | reverse complement strand
GGTATAGCGATGGAAAAGGTTGTGTTTCAACCTTATGACAATGTAAGACCAAAACAGATGACGATATCTGGTGTTTGTATGGATGTGTTATGGGATGAAGAAATGGAGATGGAAAAAGATATTAGTGATGGTAGTAGACTCATTTTTTATACAGGTATTTACAACCCTGATGTAGGTTCTTTTAGAAAGAAATCGACTGATATGGAATGGAAAACAGATGGAAGTGAATTTACAGTATTGATAGATGACCATGAAAATCGTGATGTTTTATATCAACTTAAAATGAATCCAAAAATAAACAAGGAAGACCGTTTTTGGCGTCGAGCGGAAATAGATTTATCAAGATATAAAAATAAAAATGTAAAAATTATTTTTCGTATAGAGCCTATGGGTAATACATTGGGGAATTTTAGTGTTTGGGGAAATCCGATAATAGTAACAAAGAAAGAAAAAGAGGACACCTCTACACCGCCTATTTTTATTATTTCTTGTGATACATTGAGACCTGACCATTTATTGCCTTACGGCTATGATTTGCCAACAAGCCCTTGTTTAGATGAGTTTGCTAAAGATGCGGTTGTTTTTGAGAATTCCTATACGACCCAAACATTTACACCTGTGGCACACATGAGTTTATTAACAGGTTTACATCCTGAGAGTCATGGATTGAAGAAAAACATCGATTTAAAATTAGAAATACAACCATTGCCAGAGATTTTGAGAGAATATGGTTACCAAACAGCTGGATTTGCTGGCTTTTTATGGTGGTTTGTTCCTTCACGTGGGTTTTCACGAGGTATGGATTATTTTTCTGTTCCGGAGACACAAGAAGGCGGAGCTAAAGACCGTCGGTCTGTATTTGAAGTTCATGAAGATGCAAAGACATGGATACGTCAAGCACAAACTAGGAAAATATTTGTTTTTATGCACAATTACGATATTCATTCTACTGCGTATAAAGATTTGCTTTATGATGCAGAAGAAGAAGAGTTTAAGGTGTTTTCTCGTGCTTATAAAAATCCGAGAGTTCAACGTTCTGGTTGTGAAAATATTCCTGCTGGCACATTATATTTGCTCCATGCTTCTGATAGAGATATAATTCCAACGGAGCAGGAATTACAATATAACAACGCTCTTTATGATGATTGCATATATAAAGTAGACACCGCTTTAGGTGATTTTTTTAATTTTCTAAAAAAAGAAGGTTTATATGACCCAGCATTTATAGCAATCGTTTCAGACCATGGAGAATCGTTAGGGGAACATGAATTATATGGACATAAAAATGTCTATGAGGAAAGTATGCGAAATGTCATGATAGTTAAATTTCCATTTCAAAAATATTCAGGACAGAGAATAAAAGAAAAAGTTATTTTAGAAGATATTATTCCTACTCTTTTTGCAATGTTAGATACCGAAAGAGAAGTACAAACAGACGGAATATCCCTTTATGACTTTATCGAAAATAAAAAAATAGAAAGAGATTATATTTTTTCTACAGATTCAGAAATAGAAATGAAAGCAATTGTAAAGGGTCACTATAAATTATTGGAGAATATAAAGAGGGGAGAATGTAATTTGTTTGATTTGAGTAAACCTATGGCGGAGTATAGAAATATTATGGATTTAGAGCCTAAAATATTTGATGAATGCCAGAAAGTATTTGCAAAACAATTTCGTTTGAAGAAAGAAGGCTGGTGCTTGTATTTCCAAAATATGGATTCTTTTTTAACGGAGACCATTACTATTAAATGCACGGTTCCGATTGTAAATGTTATGACACAGTCATGTGTGTTCCGAATTAGAAATGATAGGCTTGAACCGACAAAGTTAGAGGGAACAATTTTTATCCCTTCGGGAGTAGGGATTTTACCCACCATACTTCAAATTATTCCTGCTGAGGATAATCATGAATTGATTGTTCAAATTCAAAAGAAACCAAAATTAACTTACCCACAAGAATATAAAGTGATTGAAGATGAAGATAAGTTATGGTTTTATTTCTCGTCAAATGGTGAGCAAATTCAAAGCGAGCCCTCCTTTTTAGATAATGTGGAAAAATATAAGATTTACTTTAATGTTAATTATTATCCTATTAAATCGATGAAGGAGGAGCAACAAATAGAGATGAATAGAGACGTTCAGGAACAATTAAGAAATCTTGGTTATCTTAATTAATCTCGATTTTTCGGGAATAAAATTTTTTCAAAATTTTTAAAATTTGACTTGACATCTCAAACTGGTTTGTGGTATAAACTATATAGTGACAATTGAATAAAAAACTAAACGAGGTCATGTTCAGGTGAACATGATGATAAGTTTAGGTAAACCCCTACGAGAGGAGGTGAAAAGATGAGAAAACTTAGTTTCGCCGCATTGTTAATCCTGCTTGGTACCGGAGTGGCGTTTGCCAGTTCATTGGCTATTCCATGGTTCGCGGATAATGCTCCGCAATACAATGGATTGCCAGGAAAAACGAGTGGTGCCACGAACCTTGTCTACTTAAAGAGCAATGTAGACACAACAGTAACATGCTACATTACCTATTACAATGCAGATGGTGTTTGCTTGGGTCCTTTCCCACCAAATAATAGTTTCACTATTGCACCACGGTCTGCGTTGGCATTCCGTCCCTGCGTATATGACCCAGACGCAACAGCGGGTGGTCAGAACGGAGGTATGGAAGGTGGACAGGGTGTCCTAGTACCAGATAGGCCACTTAGTCCTGATAACAGCACACCAATTCCGGGTGTTGGTATCGTTGACACCAAGAAGAACGGTTCTGCAACCATTGAATGGATTGGTGGACCCAATGATATTCAAGGTGCGAATACTAACTTCGTAACTATCGTGAATCCCGATGGTTCCAAAGTTACATTGTCCTATGGTCACTTGTTACCGCCGGGTATCTAATACTTGAAATTTAATTAGTTTTAATTTGGGGCGAGAATGTCAAATGACATGCTCGCCCTGATTGCTTTTAAAGGGGTAAGTTATTTTAGTTACAATGTAATCTAAACAGGATGGTTTTTATTGATGAATAGAGATATTAGCGAAATTATAGATAAGTGGTATTTTGAAAAAAAAGGAAGAGAACAGGGTTTTTCTTTCATTGCAGGTGTGGATGAGGCAGGGCGTGGTCCATTGGCAGGTCCTATTGTTGCAGTAGCAGTAGTGTTACATTCTGAAGTTGAAGGAATAGATGATTCTAAAAAACTCACTGAAAGAAAAAGGGAGGAGTTGTTTGATATACTAATGTCGGGTGAACATGAGATAGGAATTGCAATTATTAATAATAAGGAAATAGATAGAATAGGAATACAAGAAGCGAATTATCGGGCAATGGCGGAATCAATTTTAAAATTAAAAATAAAACCGGATTTGGTTTTAGTGGATGGTTATAATTTGAAAGGGTTACCTTGTCAAGCGTGGAAAATCATCAAAGGTGACCAACGTTCCGCATCTATTGGGGCAGCGAGTATCATTGCGAAGGTAACGCGGGATAAAATAATGAAGGAATATGATAAAGAATATCCTGGATATGGATTTGCAAAACATAAAGGTTATGGAACGAAGGAGCATCTTTTAGCTATTGAGAAGTTAGGTCCATCGCCCATACATCGTTTAAGTTTTGCACCGTTTGTTGATATGTCAGAATCCTTATTGCCAGAATTAAAACTTAAATAATTGTTAAGGTATTACAAAAGTATGAACCATCAGAAATTAAAGGTATTTTTTATTTTACCTCTCACAATTGTTCTTGTAAGTTGCAAGGGTTTACCTATTAACAATTTAAACACTGGTATCAAATCATCTTTGCAAAATATGGAAACGCAGAGGAAAGGTAATTCATTATCACATTATCTCTCTTCCATGGTTTATCACCGAAGAGGTGATAATGAACAAGCAATTAAAGAATTGGAAGAGACAGTAAAAATAGACCCAGAAGCAATAACCCCTTTGATTCGTATTGTTCGGCTATACCTAATGACAGAGAAATATGAGGAGGCGTTAGCCTGTATTGATAGGGTAATTGAAAAAGACAAAACGATTCCTTCGTTATATCTTATTCGTGGTGAATTATGTCATCGTTTAGGGAGAATTGATGAGGCGGTAGAGGCATTTCAGAGAGCAATAGAAATTAACCCTGAAGATGTTTTAGGGTATAGTGCTTTGCTTGAATTGCAGGAAGATACAAATGATTTGGTTGCTGCTATTGATATTTATCGGCGGATGATAGAAAAAAGACCTAATAGTGCTTTACTCCATTATCAGTTGGGGCTAACTTATGCACGGATAAAAAATAATGCGTTGGCTATTGATGAATTAGAAAAGGCATTACAATTTGACAAACGAATGATACGAGCATATTATATTTTGGCTTTGCTTTATATCGATGAAAATAGAGTATCCGATGCTATTAAGTCTCTGGAAATGTATTTACAAAAGAAATCGGATGATATAAAGGCACAAGAGGTATTAATTGGTGCCTATGTTCGTGCAGGAGAAGAAAGTAAGGCTGTGGAATTGGCGAAGAAACTTATTGCATCACCAGAATGTATGCCTGTTCAAAAGTTAATAGTATCCTTTCTCTTTATTAAGACTGCTGATTGTTTAAGAGCCACATCATTACTTCCAGTAGAGGAATATCCTTTGATAAGCAAATTATTTCAAGCATTGGCGTTAAAACAGATTCAAAATGATGAGTATAAAAATATTTTGGATACTCTCGATATATTCGGTGAATCTGTGGATACAGAATGTAATGATGTTATCAATTCGTTGTGGACTAATTTCGGAGCAGGGATTATTTCGGGCTGGTTTGAAACACAGGTAAGGGAGTTAGTAAACGATAGTTCATCTTTATCATTACGGTTGATATTAAGCAGGATATTAATGGTTGCCGATAAAAATGAAGATGCAATAACGTTATTAAAGGAATTGCTTCCTGAAAATGATAAAAATCTATGGGTTAATTATTATTTGGCTATTTCCTACGATAAATTAAAACAATTTGAAGATACAGAAAAGTGTCTCAAAAGGTGTATAGAATTGGATCCTGAGAATGCAGAGTTATTAAATTTTTTAGGTTATCTTTATGCAGATAAGAATGTAAATCTAACAGAAGCCGAAAATTTAATTTGTCGAGCATTAAAAATTGACCCTGAGAATCCGTACTATTTAGATAGTTTGGGTTGGGTTTATTATCGACAAGGCAATGCTGAAAAAGCGATAGAGTATATACGTAAAGCGATTTATAAGATGGAAACGGATGATGCTGTATTACGAGACCATTTAGGGGATGCCTATTTGCTTTCGGGAGATATTAAACGTGCTATTTCGGAGTGGGAACGTGCTTTAGTCCTTGACCCAAAAAATGAAGGTGTAAAACAAAAGATTGAGAAATACCGCCCGCAGATAGAAAGTCCCAATGATTCACCGTCTTCCAATTGATATTGGGGATTTTTAAATAAAAATCAAGGTGGACATTTAAATTGTTGATTCTTAAATTTTTTAATGGTGAGTGATAAATAAAAGAGCTATCTAATTTATTTCAATACAGATGAATATTTAAGATTTCTTAGGAGATGTATATGAGTAGTCGCGAGGAACGTTTTACTGTTCTTAAAGATAAGTTGAGAGAGATATTAAATGTTAGAGCAGTTCTTGCATTACTTCAATGGGATGAAGAAGTCAATATGCCTCCAAATGGTGCAGAAGCGAGAGGAGACCAATTGAAAACTATTGCTCAGATTTTACATCGTCTTGAAACAGATACATATTTGGGAGAGGAACTATCATATTTTTATGAATGTAAAAATGGCTTGTCATCTGATGATGCGAAGATGATTGAGGAAGCAAGGTATGACTATCAGCGTGCAGTGAAAATCCCGTCCTCATGGGTGGGTAAATTTGCGGAAGTAAGAAGCAAAGCCTATCATGCATGGGTTCAAGCACGACACCAATCCGATTTTTCTATTTTTCAGCCATATTTGGATGAAATTGTATCATTATGTCGTGAGCGAGCCTCTCTGTTAGGTTATGAGAAGTCGCCGTACGATGCTTTGTTAGAAGATTTTGAACGTGGCACAGATACCCAAACATTAGATAGGCTTTTTTCGGAATTGGAACAGGAACAATCGAAGATATATCAATCTGTTTTAGGTGAAGGGAGACCAGGCTCTGTTTTTGAAGGGAAAACATGGGATACAGGAAAGCAATGGGAGATTACATTGCAGTTATTATCTGCAATAGGTTTTGATTTCAATTCAGGCAGACAAGACCGTTCTGTACATCCGTTTACTACCAATTTTGATATTTATGATGTGCGAATTACAACACGACTTAATTCAACAAATTTGTTTTCTGGAATATTCAGTTCTCTTCATGAAGGAGGGCATGCTCTATATGAGCAAGGTTTTCGTAAAGAAGACCGTGGAACATGGTTAGCACAAGCACCATCCTTAGGTATTCATGAATCCCAATCGAGATTCTGGGAAAACTTTGTAGGGAGAAGTTTTTCATTCTGTCAATATTTCCTACCACTCTTGAAACAATATTTCCCTAATGAGTTTGAAAACATTCCTCCTGAACTACTTTATAGGGAGATTAACCGTGTATTTATGAATTTTATTAGAGTAGAAGCGGATGAGTGTTCTTATAATTTACATATTGTTCTCCGATATAGAATTGAAAAGGATTTAATTGAAGGGAGTATTCAAGTTTCGGATGTGCCTGATTATTGGAACCATTTGTTTGAAAAATTATTTGGGTCAGCTCCTCCAAATGATGCGGATGGTTGTCTACAGGATATTCATTGGTCACATGGTAGTTTTGGATATTTTCCAAGTTATGCCTTAGGTAATCTTTTTGCAGGGCAAATTTTGGAGAAGATAAAAACAGAATTGAATATAGATGAACTTATAAAAGAGGGTGATTTTATACCTGTTCATGATTGGTTAAAGAAGAATATTTTTGAAATTGGTAGGAGATGTTGTGCAAAAGAAATTGTTGAAAAAATCTCTGGGAAACCCGTATCCTCAACTCCATTTTTATCATATTTAAAAGAAAAATATAGTAAAATCTACCAAATATCTTTATAACAAATTGCATACATTGAAAATGTATATCAGACTTTTTTAATTTTAGAAGGGGGCCACCATATACAGGTTAGTTTGCCAAGTATAAGGCTTTCAGGTATCCATCCAATAATTCTACTATCAATTATTAGTTCTGAATCCTTATTTGGGAAACTCCAGACAATAAAGAGGTGTCCTTCTGGAACAGTACAGTGTTCTTTGTCTTTTAACAAACCAAAAGGTGCTTCTGACACGGAGAGAGGAGGGTTTAATACTTCGGATAGATAAGAATTTTTAGTAAGAGGTGCCCCATTTACCAACAGTGTCCCGTTTTGAATTGATATTTTATCTCCTTCTCTTCCTGCAACAATCCCGCAAAGGATCATTTCTGTCGGAATTTTATCTATCCCTTTTGGAGTTAAATAAGCCACCAAATCTCCTATCTGTGGCTTTCGCCAATGAGTGAGCCAAAAACGGGTAAATGGTATACGTAGTCCATACGATAATAGATTTACTATGTAATGACATACTTTATTCTCATTCCAACGATACCAGACGACAGAACGAGCAAAAAATAAGCGGATAATGAGCAGTAATGATGTAATAATACAGATAGTTTTCCACCACCAAGTATGACTAAAACCTGTGAAGTCTCTCCATCGTGAGATTGGAAACCAAATACATACAACTCTGCCGACAATATGTTCATTGGGAACCCACCCGAAGAAACGACCATCCCTGCTATAAGCACTGTTATCGCCTAAAAGGAAGTAATGATTTTCTGGGATGAGTGAATATTTATCTTCAGTTCTAATGCCGTACTCCATACCCCCAATGCCGACGGGTCCTGAGGTATAATAAATATTTGGCATGTCTGGTGGTAGTTCAAGTGGTTTCCCATTAATGTATATCTTACCATCTGCGATATGAACACGTTCGCCAGGCAATCCAACGACACGTTTGACCAATGTTTTGTGTATAGCATCTTTTTCTACCGTTTTGAAGACGACGATGTCCCAACGTTGAGGTTTTTTACCATACCATATTCTTTTATTCATGAATGGGTAACGGACACCATATATCCATTTATTAACGAATACTCTATCTCCTCTGCCGAAACGGTTATCACCATGTAAAGTTGGTTCCATTGAACTGGAAGGAATGCGGTAGGGTTCTGCAATAGGCCAGCGAATAAGTAATGCTAATGCTAATGCAATGCTTTCACTTTTTAACCATTCATAAATTTGTTGCTTCGGCATATTGCTAAAAAAGAATAAATGGAGACCTAATACAAAGATAGCTAACCCCGTCCACCACATAGGTTCAGAGGGCTCAGGCTGTGTTTTATTACTCTGATAAATAATAAAGATACCTATGAGAATCGTTATAATACCTGAAACACGAACTATCTGACTCATAAAGCTTATGCTTTCCTTAGAGTTTGTAGTTTTTTGTTTTGACATTTTTTTACTTTACTCCAACATTATGTTTGTTATTTTTGTGTGTTTATTGTTCTTTTTCTGTAATGATACATATATCTAATAATTATCAAAACGATTACTATTTGAGTTCCATATAAGAAAACTATTCCCCACCATGATTTTGAAAAACCTGTAAAGTCTCTCCATCGCTGAATAGGCCACCATATAGCAAAAGCCCGACCAATAATGTGATTTTCAGGTACCCATCCATACATTCTGCTGTCTACACTATTGATGCTATTATCACCTAAGAGAAAATAATGTTTGTCTGGGATTGTAGAATAGGTTTTTTCATCACTGCAACCATAACGAAGAGGATAGTTTTCCCGCATCTCTTCAATAATTTTTTTCACTTTTGGGTCGGGATTCGTTTCATATTGAATGACAAGGTCAATGTCGTTGATGTAATAGATGTTCTGGGGCATTGTTTTCGGAGGTTGAATTTGTTTGCCATTTATTTCTATTTTCCCATGGTTTATTTTTACCGTTTCACCTGGCAAACCTACAACGCGTTTTATAAGCGTTTTATGTTTTGCATTTTTCTCAATGGTTTTAAATACTACGATGTCCCACCGTTTCGGATGTGACCATGTATAAAGTCTGATTGTTGTAAATGGGATTCGTATGCCATATATCCATTTATTTACAAGGACACGGTCGCCAGTAATTAAGTTTCCACCTATTAAAGTTGGCTCCATAGAACCCGTCGGAATAAGATACTGGTCGATTACACAGCCTTTTAAGATAAGGATACTTCCAATTACAAAAATCCATTCCATTAAATTCCTTTTATTCCATGGTCCAGTAAGGACTTGAATGGACTTAATGAGAATGTTGTGTTTTTGTTGTTCAGCAGTATTGAGATCTATGTTTTGTTCAGACACTTTGTTCTTTCCTATTGAATGTCTTCATTAACTTTTAGTAAAGCCATAAAGGCTTCTTGAGGAACCTCAACCGTTCCAATTTGCTTCATTCTTTTTTTGCCTTCTTTCTGTTTTTCTAATAGTTTTCGTTTACGTGTAATATCTCCTCCATAACATTTAGCGAGCACATCTTTTCGTATAGGTTTTATTGTTTCCCTCACGATAATTTTTCTACCGATCGCTGCTTGAATCACGACTTCAAATTGTTGACGGGGTATCAATTTTCTCAACTTTCCTGCTAATGCTCTGCCCATACTTAGGGCATGTTCCCGATGTACAATGACAGAAAGGGCATCTACAACTTCGCCGTTAATCATAATGTCTAATTTTACTAAATCGCCTGGTTGATATCCGATAAGTGTGTAATCAAGAGAACCGTAACCTCGTGTGCATGTTTTTAGCTTATCATAGAAGTCGACAACTATTTCGGCAAGTGGAAGCTGATAAACCGCAAGACAACGTTTGGCATCTAAGTAATCGACCCGAACATGTATTCCTCTTTTTCTTTTACATAAAT
>JAIWNQ010000173.1 GCA_020216745.1 Candidatus Hydrogenedens sp. | reverse complement strand
CAATTACTGAACTTAAATACTCAATAGGGCAAATAATGTCTGCCTGTATATAGGGTTCTTCAATAACTTCAATTTCGCTTGGTTCGGGCATTTGTGATGCTTTTTGGATGACAATTTCTTCTCCATCCGTTTTAAGAATTTTATAGGCGACATTTGGCATGGTCATAACGAGATTCAAACCAAATTCTCGTTCTAATCGTTCCTGAACAATTTCCATGTGTAGAAGACCTAAGAAACCTAATCGGAAACCGAGACCTAATGCATCAGAACTATCTGGCTTATATTCGAAAGAGGCATCATTAAGAGATAATTTTTCAAGTGCATCTCTCAATTCTTCATAATCTTGAGATACTGCTGGATACATACCACAGAAAACGACAGGTTTTACTATCTCATAACCTGGCAAAGGATTCTCCGCAGGATGAAAAGCATCTGTAACGGTATCGCCAATTTTCGTATCTTTTATATTCTTGATATTACAAATCATATACCCCACTTCGCCTGTATCTAAGCTTGATTTTGGACGCATATTGGGCG
Source organism: Candidatus Hydrogenedens sp. (assembly GCA_020216745.1). Lineage (GTDB taxonomy): Bacteria > Hydrogenedentota > Hydrogenedentia > Hydrogenedentales > Hydrogenedentaceae > Hydrogenedens. The sequence goes on along the minus strand of JAIWNQ010000173.1, from coordinate 9,463 downwards.
TAAAAATACCAACTTCATCTACCTCGTATTTTACGCCGTTTGACATAAATTGAATTTTTTGTCCTTTATGTAAAGAACCATCAACTACTCTTAAATAAACGACAACGCCTCGATAGGTATCATATTTAGCGTCAAAAATGAGTGCTCTTAGCGGTGCTTGTGGGTCTCCTTTGGGAGTTGGAATTCTTGTAATGATGGCATCAAGGATCTCTTTGGTGCCGATACCCGTTTTGGCACTTGTTAATATTGCGTCAGAGGCATCTAATCCTAAAACATCTTCAATTTGACGTCGTGTATCTTCTATATCTGCACTGGGCAAATCTATTTTGTTGATTACAGGAATAATTTCAAGCCCTTGAGCCACTGCTTTATACGCATGTGCGAGTGTTTGAGCCTGAACACCCTGAGTAGCATCAACAAGCAATAATGCCCCTTCGCATGCAGCAAGAGCACGGGAAACTTCGTATGAAAAATCTGCATGACCTGGAGTGTCAATTAAATGGAGGGTGTATTGTTCCCCATCATCTTTTTGGTAGTGCATTTGCACACAGACCGCTTTAATAGTGATTCCTCGTTCCCGTTCAATGTCTAACATGTCTAACGTTTGTTCACGAAGTTCCCGTTCATTCACAGTTTTGGTGAATTCAAGGAGACGGTCTGCTAACGTAGATTTACCATGGTCAACATGAGCAATGATACAAAAATTTCTTATTTTATCCTGGTTCATAATCTTTTATTGTCTTGTGGGTTAATTTTCCCCGTTTGGGTAATAAAACACCCTTCCTTCATCTGAAAAGAATGCTAATATTTTACATGATATATAGGTATCACTGCACACTTTTAATATTTGGAAGTATTATTCCAGCCTTCGGTACCGATAAGAGGAACAAAGATGCAGGAGGTGTGTCTTTCAATTGAAAATGTATTACCTATCTTTGTTATTTTTAGCAATACTTGTAAATTTGAACCACCTACTGGGATAACAAGTCTACCCCCATCATTAAGTTGTTTTTTTAAGGACTCAGGTACTTCTGGACTACCAGCAGTTACAATTATTGCATCGTATGGAGATTCATCTGGATAGCCTGATGAGCCGTCTCCACAAATCACTTTTATGTTTTTGTATCCTAAATTGGTTAGTCGTTGTTCTGCTTCTTCGGCGAGTTCTTGTATTCTTTCAATGCTAATAACGGTGTGTGCAAGTTCTGCAAGTATTGCAGTTTGATATCCCGAACCTGTTCCTACTTCTAATACCTTATCAGTCGGCTTTAAATCCAGAAGTTCGGTCATAATGGCTACCATGTAAGGTTGAGAAATTGTTTGCCCATATCCAATACTAAGTGGGTGATCTTCATAAGCATAATCACGTAAATCTTCTGGGACAAATAAATGTCTTGGAACGTTTTCCATTACTCTCAGCACATCAGGTGATTTTATCCCTCGTGCTTGTAATTGATAGACAACCATTGATTTTCTGGCGGAGGTGGTATCCATATCCGATTTTTAATTATTTAGTTTTAACTAACACATTTTGCTATTGATAATGGTATTATAATAAAAGGAAGGTTGTGATAAAATAGTTTTATTTAAGGAGAATCATGAATATGTCTGATGCTGATTTAGCAGAGGGGAAAACGACGCGGATAATAGCAGGTAGATATGAGGTTATAAAGCCATTGGGTAGAGGAGGGATGGGCAAAGTATTTCTTGTGAAGGACCTCCAATCTGGACAAAAGTTAGCATTGAAATTGATGCGAGCCCAGTATCAACATAATCAAAAGGCAATTGCAAGGTTTCTGCGGGAAGTAGAAGCAGTCCGACAACTAAATCATCCCTGCATCGTAAAGATATTTGATGCCCAGATAGAGGGTGAACAAATGTTTTATACGATGGAATATGTTGAGGGTCGGAGTGTTCGAGATTGGCTGAATAAGAAAGGGCCGTTATCATTTGGGAATACAGTTCGGATATTAGCACTTATTGCGGATGCCTTAGAACATGCACATCAAGTTACAATTCATAGAGATATTTCACCTGATAACGTGATGGTGTTAAGAGATGGTTCTGTGCGTTTGCTTGATTTCGGTTTGGCAAAATTAAGCGATGCACAAGTTCCTTTGACTATGGTTGGGGCGAATTTAGGCAAAGCACAATATTCAGCACCTGAACAAAGGGTTAATGCGGCTGGTGTAGATAAAAGGGCGGATATATATCCACTTGGGGTTATGTTTTTTGAAATGCTTGTAGGGAGAAGACCGCAAATAGGTGATAAACTATCTAAATTGATGCCAGATTTGCCCAAAGAATGTGATGAGTTTTTGCAAAAAGCGATGGCACCTGACCCAGAAGATAGATTTTCTTCTGCTAAGGAATTTAGAGATGCTTTATTAAACTTATATAAGTTATGGAAGGAGAAGCAGGAAAAAGGTGCTCAACAAAAACAAGTACCAAGGTTTAGTCCTCTTTCCTTATTAAGAAAAATTGGGGAACTTTCCAAACAATATGTTGGAAAAATCTTGTGTCTATTTAAGAAGAAGTCATAATCGTTATTGAAAAAAAATACTTTAAAAGGTTATAATACTTAAAAGCCACAAGATAAATAGGGATGGGGTTTAAATAAAAATAATTATTATCAATAAATGGTTAGATAGAAGGAATTTTCACCCATGGACTGACTTTTTGTTCATGAATAGAAGGGAAGAACTATGCGGAGATTTTACACCATAGGCCAAGGAAAAGTCATCGAATTGTCAGAAGAAAAAGATTCGGTTATAGAAGTTTATATCCAGCCGACAATTGAAGAGAAAAAGCAACTGATTGATAAATTGGAAATAGATGAACACACCTTAAATTCAGCCCTTGACCCAGATGAACTTGCCCGTGTTGAATATGAACAAAATCACGTTGCATTTATTATAAAGAAGCCTAAAAATTATTCCGCAGAAGATGAATATCACTTCAAAATCATCTCTATAGGTTTATTCCTGTTCAAAAATAAAGTTATCATTATTTCAAGCGAGGATACGCCATTATTTTCAAATAAACCGCAAGCAGGGTTGTCATCAGCCCCAGACATAATACTTCGGGTTATTTATAACTGTATTTCCCACTTTATTGAACATCTTAAAATTATAAACATGGTTGCAGAAGAAGTAGAGTATCGGATAAACCGTTCTCTGGAAAATAAATTCCTCATCAACCTTTTTGCATTGGAAAAAAGCTTGGTTTACTACTTAAATGCTATTCATGGAAATGGTCTTATCCTTGCCAAACTTCGTGCAGGTGCAGATAAAATAGGCTTAAGCGATGAAGGGAAAGAGTTTTTGGATGACTTAATTATTGAGAATGACCAATGTTTTCGTGTGGCAGATATTCATTCCACAGTGTTATCAAACTTAATGGATGCACGTGCATCTATCGTAAGCAATAATCTGAATGTTTTGATGAAATTGTTAAATATTATAACAATAGCATTAATGGTTCCTACTTTCATTGTAAGTTTATTTTCAATGAATGTCCCCATTCCAGCCCAACATCATCCTCATATATTTTACTTAATTGTGGTTCTATGTATTATATCCGCAGTAGGTGTTCTATGGATATTTTTCCGATATAGAGAGATGTAATTTCGTGTTTTACATAGGCGATTAGAGTACTTCTGGGTTTACTGGGTTAGGTGGTGTTTTCCCGTTGAGACGAGCAATAATATTTTGCGCAGCGATTTCTGCCATTCGCGAACGGGTTTCTACCGAAGCACTTCCTAAGTGAGGTATCAAAATGGCATTAGGGCAATTAAGTAAATCAGGATGGATTTCGGGTTCTTTTTCAAAAACATCCAATCCCGCAGAGAATATTAACCCTTCTTTAAGAGCCTGAGCTAATGCTTCCTCATCAATAACAGGACCACGAGATGTATTTATGATACATGCAGTCCGTTTCATTTTTTTAAATTCCTCAATCCCAAAAGCATGGTAAGTGCCTCGCGTCAGAGGACAATGGATAGATATAAAATCAGATTCTCTTAGAAGTGTCTCTTTATCTACCTGTGTAGCTTTTATATCGGAAGGGAGTTTTGGTTCGTTAACATCGTAATAAATAATACGCATATTGAAACCACTGGCTCTTCGTGCGACTGCCTGACCAATTCTTCCCATACCAAAAATCCCCAATGTTTTTCCATGCACATCCATACCCAGAAGTAATGTAGGGTTCCAACCTGCCCATTGGGAGGCACGAACCAATCGTTCCCCTTCACCCAATCGACGTGCTGATGCCATTAAAAGTGCCCATGCCAAATCCGCTGTGGTTTCTGTTAAGACCCCTGGAGTGTTGGTCACCACTATTTTCCTTTTCGTTGCTTCGGCTACATCTATATTATCAAATCCAACTGCGTAATTTGCAATTATTTTTAATTGAGGTCCTGCCTGTTCCATTACTTTTGCATCAATCTTATCTGTTAGTAAACAAAGTAAAGCATCTATTCCTCGAACCTCTTTTAAGAGTTCTTCATAAGGGATAGGTGTTTCGCCGGGATATATTTTTATATTTTCTTCCCCGAAATTTTGAAAGAGTAGTTTCAGACCTCTTTCGGGAAGATTGCGTGTAACAAAAATTTTAGGTTTATTCTCGTTCATATATTTTTATCCTAACGCTACATCTAAGAACATCATGAGGGCAAAACCGAACATGACACCTACAGTAGGCAAATCGGTATCGCCTTCTTTTTGTGATTCGGGAATTAATTCTTCGGCTACAACGAAAATCATTGCCCCTGCAGCAAAGGCTAAGGCGAACGGCAAAATAGGTCTGGCAAATATAACAGCGATGGCGCCAATTACTCCAGCAATGGGTTCAACGATACCAGAAAGTTGTCCTACAAAAAAACTTTTCCATGGGGAAAAGCCTTCACGACGAAGAGGTAAAGCCACAGCAGTGCCTTCAGGTAGATTCTGCAGACCGATACCAATAGCAAGAGCAATAGCCCCTGTTAAAGATGCCCCTGGAATACCGTATGCAGTTGCACCGAAAGCGACGCCAACAGCTAACCCCTCAGGGATGTTATGCATGGTAATAGCCATCACCAGAAGAGTGCTTCTTCTCCAGTTTGTATGAATACCTTCAGCATTTTCGATGGATAATCCTTGATGTAAATGAGGGAGTATCTTATCCATAGCCCATAGAGCAACGCCTCCTAATAAAAAACCAACGACTGCGGGTAACCATGAGGGCATACCCATTTCTTTACTCATCTCGATTGCAGGTTCCAGCAATGACCAGAAGGATGCTGCAATCATGACTCCTGCTGCCATTCCTAATGTTCCATCAAGGATTCTTTGAGGAATGGGCTTTGCCCACAAAGCAGGCAAAGCCCCTAACAATGTCATAAACCATGTGAATAATGTTGCCAGTAAAGCAAGTATTGCTGGATGCAATTCACTCATATATTCTAAACAGTATATGTTGAGGCAGAAGTTGAACCGCCACGCCCAGTCCAGTTGGTGTGGAAAAACTCACCTCTGGGTTTGTCTACTCGTTCATAGGTGTGAGCACCGAAATAATCGCGTTGTGCTTGAAGAAGGTTTGCTGGAAGCCATGCACTTCTATAGCCATCGAAGTAGCATAATGCAGAACTGATAGCAGGTACAGGGATTCCTAATTGCACCGCAGTAGAAACAACACGACGCCAACTATCTTGTGTATCATTGACTATACCCGCAAAGAATGGGTCTAATAACAGATTTTCTAAATTGGGGTTTCTATCGAAGGCTTCTTTTATTTTACCCAAAAATACAGAGCGGATAATACAGCCTCCCCGCCACATCAATGCAATACCGCCGTAATTTAAGTTCCAGTTATAAGTTTTTGCAGCAGAACGCATTAATTGATAGCCTTGAGCATAACTGACAATTTTAGAAGCATACAGGGCTTTGCGGAGGTCATTAATGAACTGTTTTTTGTCTCCATTAAATGGGGTTACTTTCCCTTGTAATGCTTGACTGGCTTTTACCCGTTCTTCTTTAATGGCGGACAAACAACGTGCAAACACTGCTTCTGCGACGGCTGTTAAAGGTTGCCCTTCATCTAAAGCAGAGATAACAGTCCATTTGCCTGTGCCTTTTTGTCCAGCAGTGTCTAAAATAAGGTCAACGACATATTGTCCCTCTTCATTTTTGTATGCAAGAATATCGCGGGTAATTTCGATAAGATATGAATTTAATTCTCCTTCATACCAATCCGAAAAGACCTGATGCATCTCCTCATTTGTCATTCCTAAACCCTGTTTCATAAGATGATATGTCTCACATATCATTTGCATATCACCATATTCAATACCATTATGTACCATTTTAACGAAGTGGCCAGCTCCATTTTCGCCTACCCAATCGCAACAGGGTTCTCCTTCCGGAGTTTTAGCACATATAGATTGAAAAATATCTTTTACATGTTGCCATGCTTGTGGAGAACCGCCAGGCATCATGGATGGACCCTTTAAGGCTCCTTCTTCTCCACCCGATACACCTGTGCCTATGTATAACAATCCTTTGCTTTCTAAATATTTCGTTCTGCGGGTTGTGTCAGGGAAATGACTATTACCTCCATCAATAATAATATCTCCCTGGTCTAATAATGGAATAAGTTGTTCAATAAAGTCATCTACTGCTTGACCTGCTTTTACCATAAGCATAATTTTGCGTGGTTTTTTTAGACTATTCACAAGTTCTTGTAAGGAATGACAGCCCTTTATATTTTTTCCTTTTGCACGACCGTTGATGAAATCATCTACTTTGGATACAGTGCGATTGAATACCGCAACGCTAAAACCTTTACTTTCCATGTTTAGCACCAGGTTTTCACCCATTACTGCTAAACCTATTAATCCGATGTCTTTAAGTTCGCTCATATGATTCTCCTTTATCTTAATATTTATTGCTTGTTTGTAGAATGAATAATTATATCGTAAATGCTATTTTCTATGCCCCTGAGGAACGTAGGCAGGTAATTTCTTTTCAGCAAAAATCGGTCTAAATTGAGTAAAACGTTGTTTTCCATTCACCAATGGGACACTTGCCCATTCTTCACCGACCAATGGCATGGCATATTTAATAAAGTCGTCTGTTACATCAATTCTATTAGGGGCTATCCATGCTTCTGGGAACGTGCGTTCTGAATTAGCCACTTTTTCTAATGGAACTTTATCGTAATAGACGTGGTAAATAGTCCCAGGGGTTCTTAATATAGTTGCCATCCAGCCATTTTCACCTTCTAAAGCGATAAGCACTGCTTTTTGTGCAACATTGTAGGCTTCATCTAAATCAACAACAGAGGCATAAATAGCAGAAGAGCGTTGGTCTGTTCCCATGACCTGTCCTCGTGCAGAACCACGAACTGCCAAACCTTTTTCATTGAGAAGGTTTACTATTTTCTGGCTTGCAGTAAGTTTTGCAGAACCAAATTGAGTATGTCCGAAACTGTCTTTTAGTTCTCCAATCTCGCCGACTTCAAAGCCTTCACTTACTACAATAATACAACGACCATCGCGTTTTAGTTGGTCGTTTACAAGGTCGCACATTTGTTCAGGGGTAACTTTTGATTCAGTCATGTATATTTGAAGGGGTATCTGTCGGTCTGGGTCGGCTAAGCGTGCGGATGCTGGAATGAAACCAATTTTTCTGCCCATGGCTTGTAATACTAATACAGGGTCTGCTGGACAGGAACCACGATTTTCCTCTTCAGCATTCTGAACCATACACATCCAGTAACGAGCGACACTTCCGTAACCTGGTGTGTGGTCTATAAGTTTGAATTCGGAATCTCCTACATCATTGTCTATTGTTTTTGGAATACCTACCGCCACCAGGTCGAGACCTTGCTCTAAGGCTAATTTGCTTACCTTGTTTGCAGTATCCATTGAATCGTTTCCACCGATATAAAAGAAATATCCGATGTCGTGGGCTTTCATTACATCAATAATTCGCTGATAATCTTCTTCTTGCCCTTTCTTTAATTTGTATCGGCATGTTCCAATAGAACCTGCTGCGGGGGTATGTCTCAATAAAGCAATTTCTTCTGGGTTTTGTTCGGATAAATTTAGAAGTTCTTCTCTAATAACGCCTTCAATTCCATGCCAACCAGCATAAACTGTCCCGAAGGTTTCGGGAAACATTTTGCACGTTTCTATTACACCTCGAAGTGAGTTGTTTATCACAGGACTCGGCCCACCTGATTGAGCAACGATAACATTTTTAGGCATTATCTTTATCTCCTTTCTAAAGTTAATTGGATATATGGTATTTTAAGTTTATTTTAAATTACTGAGTTTCTTATGTGAAAGTATAAACATTTATGAGTTTTTTACTCGGTAGAGGATTTCCCCAGCTTGTGGAACAAAGAGAATCCCCTCATCTTCTCGATTTTTCCAATCCTCTATATTTATCGAATATGGGTCTCTATAACCTAAATTAATTTCTTCGCATATTTCTTTAGGAATAGATGTGGCTAAGGTTACTTTGACTCGTGGTTTTTCTATGCCGTTAATATAGGTTCCTATTCCGCGGACGTGTGTAGAATGAGCTAAAATACCACCTGGAATGTCGCGAAATTTGTCCATCTGTGCAAGGAAGTAGTCACGAGTATGATATCCGATTTTACGAATTAGGTGTCCATGTGTAACGCTAATCTCTTTGATATGAGGTCCGTAAATAATAAGTTCTCCGTCATCAGCAACAACAGGCTCTAATTTATACATACATTTTCCCGCTGTCCATATTTCATCATACATAAGAGGCGACTCTGCCAGAATAGAATGGTAAGCACGAGGTTTATAAATAATATGTGTTCTTGCTGATAAATCTGCTGCAACATCCCATGCCTCTTCAGGTGTTCCGAAAAAGATAGCACGGGTTTTGTCATGTTCCACATTCAGGGCAAAACAATATTTTTCTTTTTGTATCATGGAACTCGCATAGTCAATCAATTGGCGAACCGGTGTATGTTTAATACCGTTAATTTTTATGTTTGTTATCAATGCCCCCAACCAGTGAAATACATTAAGAAAATCAGGGCCTGAAATCCCCGGAAAGAAATATTTATTTCCCCCGCTAAAACCTACAACTTCATGAGGGAAAACGGGACCCACAATGAGGATAACATCATAATCAAGAATTACTCGGTTGATTTGAACAGGGACCTCTTGATTGAGCAAACCATTTGAGAATTCATAAACTTTTTCTTTCGAGATAATACCTAAAAGATGTAAGACATTCGGGTCCTGCCATGCATGATTGATAATTTTTATGTTTTTATATTTTGTATGTAGTTCTTCTGATGTAACACCTAATAACTTGCAAATCATACTTTCAGGTAGGGGAGGATGTGTCCCTAACGCAATGATATAATCTAATTTTGCTGTTTTAGGAGATAATGCTTCTGTTAGAGTTTTGAACATAAGAGGCATGGGCATACT
>JAIWNQ010000172.1 GCA_020216745.1 Candidatus Hydrogenedens sp. | reverse complement strand
ACGCGTTTGGTCTGGAATAATAACGAGGACTTTTTTCCCTTGAACTTCTAATCCAGAACAAACTTTATGGACAAATTGAGAAATCTCTTCAGGCTTTAAAAAATTTTTTTCCGCAACACATTGTTGTATCATTTGCAATCCTTTATAATCTTAAAGCCTAATCGCTCAAATTGATTTGCCAAAATTGGATTATCTTTATTAAAACGGATAGTTGTATTGTGAAATTCCCGCCGAATGGGATAATTCTTTCGTAAGAGGTCGAAATAAGAACCTCGTTCACTTTCTTCTTTATTTTCTATTTCTCTTAACGCCTTATCATCTGCGGTTATATTATATATTTTGTGAACTATGGAATGTAGGATTAGTGGATTATTATCAGTTATGTGTATTTCCTTAATAGGAGGGTCGGGTAGATTTTTTCTGTAATCCCATGTAGGTTTTTCCTTTAGAAAATTACATAAAGCCAGATACAATTGATAAGTCCCATTTACCTTACCATCGAAAGAATATCCTGCAATGTGAGGGGTGCCTATTGTTACTTTTTTTAAAAGGTTAATATTAATATTCGGTTCATTCTCCCAGACATCAATAATAGAGTGAGAGATAATTCCCTGTTCGATTGCATTTAATAATGATTCTGTTTCTATAACCGCACCACGTGAGGTGTTGATGATTACAGTGCCTTTTTGTATCTTTGCAAAGAAATCTTTATCTGCCATGTGGAAGGTTGGATAGGGACTTTTTTTCTCTAAAGGAACATGGAAGGTAATAATGTCGCAATTTAAAATAGTTTCAAGCGCTTCAAATAATGGGTAATTATTCATTTTTTCCGCGAGAGGTGGGTCATAAAGCACAGGAAACAAACCTAATGCAGGGACCTTCTTGGCAACACGAGAACCTACATTCCCTACACCCACAATACCTATTTTTTTACCTTGCAATTTGTATCCATGATTTTGTTCCAATTGAAGCAGTCCTGAAACTACATACTCCGCTACACTATTCGCATTCGACCCTGGGGCACTGGAAAAGGCAATACCTTTTGAGTTTATATAGTCGAGGTCAATGTGGTCATAGCCAATTGTTGCAGTACCAATAAAACGAATAGAAGACCCTTCAAGAAGGTCAGCATTTACCTTTGTGATAGAGCGAACCAAAAGAATATCTGCATTTTTAATAATGTCCTTTGTAATTTTTCTGCCATGGACAGTGATTACTTCTCCGAATTGGTTAAAACCTTCTTTTACATAAGGGATATTTTCATCTGCAATAATTAACATAGTTTTAATTGTTTTTATCTGTAAAAAATTTATCTTTTCCAGGGTGGAATTTCAGGTAAATATTTGTCAAATTCTTTGATAAGAGCAGTTTCATACTCTCCTTCAAAAGTGCCATTGAAAAAGCGGTCTAATCCTTCTTCGTAAAGTCGTTGCCATGACTCTTCTTCGTGACCTGGGTTGATGGGGAAAAACAATGCGTTATTGGCACGAGCCGCTTTAAGGTCGCCATAGGCATCGCCAATCATCAAGATATGATTTTTTTCGTATCGGTTTTCCGAAGCGAACTTAATATGTTCCGCCTTTGTACCTATTTCCTGTCCGCATATAACAAACACGTATTTGGCAAGGTCTTGCTCCTGCCATTCACGGACTAATGCTTCGGTCGGAGTTTGTGAACAGACCATAATATCTGCTTTTCCCTGAGATTTTTGAAGGCATTCTTCCACGAAGGGGAACGGAGGTAAACCACCTTTGACAATATCTTCAACCGTTTTATTAACTGCCTTACTCCATTGGAGCGTTATCTGCATATCCTCCTGGTCTGGATGTTCTTTGCAATATGTTTCCAATGCAGGATTGCCCAATTTTGTTTCTGTTTCAATCCATTTTCGCAAATTTGGTGTTTGTGGAATTTGAACTTTTCTTGCCTTGACTTTGTCCCAATCCATTAAGAGGTCAAAAACTTTTATGAGAGCAGGGAAACGGTTGGCTCCACGCCATTTGGAATAGAGATTTACAAATTCACATGCTTCACGGGCATATTTAGAGATGGCTTGGAGATTCCAATATTTAATTGTATTCGGTGTAAAACATTCTTTTTGTTTTAATTCCATTGTGTCAAAGGCACAACCATCGGAATCAATGGCGATTAAAAATGGAGAAGTGGGTTTGTGGTCTAATAATTTTTGAATATCTTCTTTCATTTTTTGTTCCTTTTTTTACATGTTTATTTATTACACGCCAGAAAATGCTGAAAATCCGCCGTCAACGGGAACTATGATACCTGTAACGAATTTTGATGCATCACTGGCAAGCCAGATAAGTGTTCCTATAAGATCTGATGGGTCACCATAGCGACCCATAGGAGTATGGGCTAATATCGTTTTCCCTCGGGTTGTAGGTTCTCCTGTTTTCTCGTCAATTAATAAATACCGATTTTGTTCACTTAGGAAAAAACCTGGGGCTATAGCATTAACTCTTAATTTTGGATTATATTCCTGAGCAAAATGTACTGCTAACCATTGGGTAAAATTGGCAACAGCAGATTTCGCAGCACTATAGCCAGGTATACGTGTTAACGGTCGAATAGCATTCATAGACGCAATATTGATGATAGAACCTCCTTCTGTATTCTTTATCATATATTTTCCGAATACCTGAGAAGGTATAATGGCACCACCTAATAAGTTCAAGTTAACGACTTTTTGGAAGGCATCGACGGGTATGTCAAAAAAACTTAATTCTGGGGATGTCGTTGCTTGTTTCATGTTGCCTCCTACACCGTTAACTAAAATATCAATTTTTCCCCATTCTTTAATTAGTTTATTAGCACATTCTTCGATGGTGCCCTTATCAAAAGCATCCATATATAGGGCAAGTGCTTTTCCACCTTGATTTTCAATTTTCTGTTTTAGTTCGTTTGCCTTGTCTAATAAAACATCTGCTATGGCAACAGATGCTCCAGCACGGGCTAATCCCTCAACCATCGATGTTCCAAGCACACCAGCACCTCCTGTAACGACAGCAGTTTTACCAGTCAAATCAAAAATAGAAATATCGCTACCCATAAAAGCATCCTTTTTGTTTAGTTCGGGATAAGGTAAGTTGATGTAGAAATTATATCAAAATGATAGGCATGATGTTAAACAGTTTGTTTTAGCGTGTCGCTATAAGCAGGTATCCTTCTTCATTGTCTTGAAAATGGTGCAAGTTTAAATTGGCATCTTTTAAAAACTGTGTTATTTCATTTATCTCTGGTATTACATGATTAGCCACAACACCGCCGACATGTTGATGAAATTCATTAATTGCTTTGCTGGGCTGTGAATGACAAACAACCCAGATTCCACCCTTTTTTAATACTCGGCTATGCTCTGTTATAGCTTGTTTTTTGTCTATTAAATGGGGGAATATCGAAAAGCAGATAATAACATCAGCAATTTCAGATTTAAGTGGCAGGAAATGGGCATCTGTGATTAGCCAATGACATGGAATTTTCTTAAATTTCATTTTACCATGCCAAATCATTTCACGTGAAACATCCACTTCAATTAGAGTTCCGTTCTGCTGTAAACGATTCCACAAATAAGGGACTAAAATCCCTGTTCCACAACCAATATCGAGGATTGTATTGGTGGGTTTGATATCAATATTTTTTAAAAGATTTTCTACTTTGTCCAACACACCTTCAGAGACATATGAATCCCATTGAGGTGCGTGATGGTCAAAGAAATCTATAATTTCTTTTTGATGATGATATTGTTTGTCCGAGCACATAGGTTGTTTGTTAGACATTTTTTGTTCCTTTTATCTGTCTTTTGGGTGAAAAGATGGCAGATAGGATGAATATCACAGAAGAGATTAATATAATCGTAGCACCTGTAGGCAGATTATATTTGTATGAAAGAGCAATTCCACCCCAGCAAGAAATTACACCAAAGAGAACGGATAAAATGAGCATCGTTTTGAATCGGTAGGTAAGTTGATGTGCTGATGCGGAGGGATTTAACAACAAACTATAAATTAGCAAACCACCCACAGTTTGTAAAGAGACTGCAATGGTTAATCCCGTGGCAATTAATAGCAAGTAAAAAATAAGGGCGGTTGGTATTCCAACATACATAGCAATCTGACGATGACATAAAACTGCATGAATTTCTTTATAAAAAACAGTAAATAATAGCAATAAAAAAATAGCTATGCCCGCTAAAATATATATGTCAATCTGCGTTACGGTTAAGATGTTTCCCCAGAATAAACTCAAAGCACTGGCTTTAGAACCAGGAATCAGACCGAGAAAGAGAAAAGCCAATCCTAACATTGTTGAAAAGACAATACCTGTAGATGTGTCTGGGCTTAATTCCCCTCGGTCTGCAAGGGGTCCTACTATAGCAGAAGCAATAAGACTAAATAAAATAGCCCCTGCCAGAGGGTTCCAACCTACCCATAGCCCAAATAATGCCCCTGTAAATGCAGAGTGGGCAATACAAATCCCTAAGAAGGATAAATGCATCGTAACAATAAAAACGCCAACAATACTACAAGCAATTCCGGAGAAAAGTCCTGCAAGGATAGGGAGCCACAGATATTCGGGTATTCCTAATATATAATGCATAATTATACTTCTCTTTCAATGGTGTGAATGGTGAAACCCAAATCTACCAGAACAACAGAATCCATTCCCACCATATAAATCTTTTAATTTATCTTCTACCAATAGTTCTTCAGGTTTCCCATCTGCCCATATTTTACCATTTTGCAACATTACAACACGGTCGCATCGGTTGGGTATCATGGCTAATTCGTGAGTAACATATAACGTCGTAAATCGATGTAAATCCATCCTATGTTCAAGTAAATCTAAAATGTCTTTTTGTGCATTGGGGTCAATAGATGCTGTTGGTTCGTCGAGAAGTAAAATGGGTGCCTGTTGGACTAACGCACGGGCTATAGATGCTTTTTGCCGTTCTCCTCCGGAAATCTGTCCGATGGGTTTATTTGCTAAATGAGAAATACCAACCCACTTTATTGTAGAGTCAATTAAGTCCCAATCTACTTTAGTCAGAGGCTTACCTAACCCACAAATTCCTCCTCTCCCTATAGCTACTGATTCTCGAACTGTCATAGGTAATTTTGGATCTATTGATTCTACCTGAGCTACATGGGCGATTTTTCTGCGTAATAGGAAATTATAAGAAGAAGGAGTTTGCCCCAAAACTTTTACGGAACCTTTTTGAAATTTACATAAACCACATAATACCTTCAATAATGTGGTTTTCCCTGAACCGTTAGGTCCTAAAATTACAGTAAATTCTCCTTTTCGGAATGATAGATTAATATCATCGAGAGCGGTATGACTATTGTAATAAACGCTAACATTTTTTAGAATAATGATATTTTCAGACAAAACATCCCTTGACATGTAATTGACTTATTCGCTTAATGTGTATTTTTTACTGCTTTCAACAAAATATCTATATTATTTTGCACGCTTGCCTCCCATGAATTGCAACTTGGACAGGCATAAGGGAAACCTGACAATATAACAGATTGAGCATTTAATTCGGAGGCTAATCTTTTTACAAGTTCTATTTCACCACTTTGGAGGTTCTCAACAACAATTTTAGCTTTTTCTTTTTTCCCTTTACTTAAAAGTTCTCCCCATAAGGATAAATTAATTTCTTCTGTTCGAGGAAAGGTAGCCACTACTTTAAAGCCTAACCAATTCATAAAATCACTTTGAAAAACCGAAGTAATAACTGGGAAATTCTCGGGATGGAAAACCTTTATATTATTTAATATTTGCTGTTCAAAATTTAGGATTTCTTTTTTTCTTTTATCTATTTGCTGTTTGTAACTTTCCTCTGTTAATAAACCAGCTTTAATTAATTCTGCTCCTACTTTTTCTAACCCAAGAATATAATTTTTAGGAACAAGCCAATTTCCTTCTACCTGAATATATACTACTTTTTCTGGGGAAGGATTTGTCCCACGAATAAGGCTTTTAATCGCAGGCAAGTCTTTCTGCCATGTATGTAAAATAACTAACTTGGCATTAATGAATTTTTCTATGTCACTGGGTTTGAGGTCGAAGTGCCCTGGACATAAATCTGGAGGTACTACAATCGCTAATTCTGTGTCTTTTCCTGTCAGGTCCTTAACTGCGGAATGAATGCCTGAAGTTCCAACGACAATAGGTTTGTCTGCGTATATGTGGGGCGATAAGAACCCGCCCCACATATAGCACGACACTGCTAAAACAAATAGGAGCCTAAAAGTAAAGATTGAAGAAGGTTTCATCACATAAATCCTAAATTCTATTGTAGCCCAAAATGTCCTACCTGCCTTGGTATTCCATAGTTGTTATCCTTGTCATCTATAACAGGGAATTTGGATGGATAACGGATAAATTCAACATGTCCATCCATGTAGAGAACATTACAACCACCGGGCATGTGGTTGAAAACAACCCCTCCCCCGGTAGTTGCAGAATCATTGGGATTACCAAATGTGTCGAACATAATAATAATTTCACTTTGTGCCTGTGCTGAAGCGGCAGGATTATTTATATCTGTGATAGCAAAGCGTTCAATACCTTCTCGTAAACGAGCACAATTATTGGTTGTTGCATAACCTTTTCCTAAAATGGCAGTCCATGGGAGTTTTGTAGTAACAGGAATGTCGTTATCAAAATTTTTTCTTTTTACAGGAGCGGTAACAGGGTTAACACCAATTATAGTTCCTGGAGGAATTGTTTCTGTTTCTACAAGTGTTCCCGTTGCGTTCCACATACCGTAGAACTCCTCAACATTTGTAATAGCAAAACCATGATACCAGTAAGAACGACCTAATGCAGCGGCACGGAAGTAACGCGCACTTAATCTATCATTATTTTCCTCTGCAATTTTAATGTGGTCTTCGATAGAACCATCGGGAATGCGTGCAGCGACATATTGCCCCTGCGCATCCACACCTGTATCTGATGGACATTTTGCAGTATTTAAATCATTCATATACTCAGGAAAGTAACCCTCTGGGTCCGGTGATGCAAAAAGAGGAGCTCCATTAGGATTCGTGAAAGGTTGAAGTGGAGGAAATCTTTCTCCTTTTGCTTCGTTAGCGTACATTTTGAATGATAATCCAAATTGCTTTAGATTATTCTGACAACTGGACCTGCGTGCCGCTTCTCGTGCTCTTGCTAATGCAGGAAGCAATATTGCTGCCAAAATGCCAATGATTGCGATGACAACAAGAAGTTCGATAAGAGTAAAACCAGTTTTCTTCATAATGAACACTCCTATAAATTATTAGTTTATTTTTGTTAGTATTACTAATTAGCATAATAGTAATACCATAAAAAAGGGGTAAATGTCAAACCGGAATTTAAGAAAGATAGGTCAAATTATGTTTTGTCTTTAGTTTTCAGGGGTAGAACTTATGGGGATAGATGCATTTTGAGACTGGCTTTCCCCATAGATTGTGATAATATCTCTTCCACTTTCTTTATGTTTTGAAATACTTAAAACATTATGGTCTTGATTCCTGACATTTTTTTCAGCAAATTCTCGTGCTGATTGTTCATCATCGAAAACCTCAATATTTATATTGTCATATTCATCATATTTGTTTCGTAATTCCCTCGCTAATTCCTGAAGTTGTTCTTTTGAGCTTCCTGGTGGGACGACACCTACCACTCCTTTTACAGAAGGTGCATTGGTATTGAGTTGCTTCACCACTTCAGGATTTCGTCCCCATTCTTCTATTACCCGAAATGAGAATTGTTGGGGAGTAGTATCTTGCGATTGTTGTTCCCTATTTTGATTGTCAAGATTATCTATGGGTGGGTTGAGAGTTTGAAGGGTATTATTAATAGTACTGCCTGGAATAAATTTTGTGCTATCTTTTCTGTTGTTAAGATCTTCTGGAAATATAACGTTAACTCCAGAATTTTGTAATGCATCTCGAAGACGTTGATTTTCTGCTTCTAAATCTGCGATAACGTGGTTAACTAAATAATCTAATGTTTGTTGTATTTGTTGAAGGGCTATTTTCATATCTTGAAGTTCGCGAAATAAACGTTCATTTGAGTTGACAAATACTGTTGAGGATTCCTGTGTTTTATTATCCTTTATCTGAACTTCGACAGTAGAATTATCTTTTATTTCTGTTTCTTGAGCTTCCTGAACACTTACAGTAGGACTATTTTCAGCAAATGGGCATAGAAAACTAACAAGTGTTAGTATTAATAATATGGATAATTTTATTTTCATTGTGCATACCTTGTAAAAAATAGCCTTGTCTAATATCAACGGGTTTCATGATAAAATATTAGACTATTATATAAAAGAAGCCTTTAGTTTAATATTATTTGATATATTGTAATTTTTTTACAATGGTATTTTATACTTTTTATTCTATTATGAGACAATAAAGAAAACACGAGAGAAAAAATATGTTTGATTATCTACGTGGCGTGATAACAAAAGTTCGAACGAATACCTTAGTATTAGATATTCAAGGAGTGGGTTATCTATTGAATGTTCCTATTAGTTTATTAAACAAGGTACATGTAAATGAGGAAGCGATGTTCCCTGTTTATACTGTTTGGCGTGAAGATTCTGTTGATATATATGCTTTTGAAAGTGAGGAGCAGAAATTACTTTTCCAAAGGCTTATTGCGATAAGTGGGATTGGTCCCAAGATGGCAATAGCCATACTATCTACGCTTTCTGTAAACGATTTTCGCAAGGCAGTGATGGGAAACGACTATCATTTAATCGCCACTGCGCCAGGAATAGGGAAGAAGACAGCGCAACGGTTAATTTTGGAGTTCCGCAATAAGATGGGAGAAGATATTGAACTATCTGCTTTACTGACTCCACGAGAAGAGGTATTGCAGGACACAGATGAGGCATATCAGGCAATGATATCCATGGGCTGTTCTGCAAGTGAGGCTAAGAGTGCGGTTTCCTTCGCAAGAAAACAATTAGGTGAAAATGCAAGTATTGAAGATTTAATTCGCATAGCATTGCGATATCTCAAAGGAGGGTTCCATTCATGAGTTCTGAACACATATTCGCTCCAGAACCAATAGAAGATGAAACCGCATTTGACGAGCAGATTAGGCCTCAGCGATTACAGGATTTTCCTGGGCAGGAGCCAGTAAAGGAAAAACTGCAAATTTCTATTCGTGCAGCAAAACAGAGAAAAGAGCCATTAGACCATATTTTGCTTTATGGTCCACCCGGTTTAGGGAAGACGACCCTTGCCCGAATTTTAGCCAATGAGATGGGTGTTACAATACATCAGACCTCAGGTCCTGTGTTAGAACGGCAAGCGGATTTATCCGCCATATTAACAGGTTTGAATGATTATGACATTTTATTTATTGATGAAATACATCGGTTAAATCGTGCTGTTGAAGAAACCCTTTACTCTGCTATGGAAGACTTTGAAATTGATATTATGTTGGGAAAAGGACCGACGGCACGTTCTATCAAGTTAGGATTAAAACCGTTTACTTTGATCGGAGCCACAACACGTGCAGGGCTACTAACGCCACCATTACGGGCGAGATTTGGGGATTCATGTCGGCTTGATTTTTATTCTCCACAGGAACTACAAACAATAATACTTCGTTCATCGCGAATTTTAAATGTGCCGATTGATGAAGATGCAGCGTTGGAAATTGCAAGACGTTCACGAGGAACAGCTCGTATTGCTAATCGATTGCTACGTAGGGTTCGGGATTATGCTCAGGTTAAAGGTGACGGTACAATAACATTGGCACTTGCTAACTCTGCCCTTAAATTGCTTCGAATAGATGATTTAGGGCTTGATGATATGGATAGGCTTTTAATGAAAACTGTTATTGAAAAATTTTCAGGTGGACCTGTAGGGCTTAATTCACTTGCAGTTGCTGTTGGTGAGGAACGTCAGACTCTTGAAGAAGTCCACGAGCCATATCTTATCCAAATTGGTTTTTTAAAGCGAACACCCCA
>JAIWNQ010000171.1 GCA_020216745.1 Candidatus Hydrogenedens sp. | reverse complement strand
AGGCAGGGTTGCTACACCATTGGCATACAAACATTTTGGATTAACTCCCCCCACATCGGATACCCCGTCTCTTTTTCCCGAAGATAAATAAAAAAACATAATGGCTTACATTACCTGCAAATAAAAAGTTATATTGACTGAGGCAAATCTAAAACAAAATAATGGGAATAAAAACAGTATGATTAAAGGTCTCAAAAGGATTTAACTCTATATATAATTTAAAAGGAATATATTGAATTTTAATATTTAGTATGAAATAGATTTATGGCTACCAAAATTTAATAGAAGGCAAAATGTATGAATAGCATACGCATGAGGGAAATATTGAAAATATTGAAAAATTCAGAAATTAGTTTTTTAATATGTCAAGTAAACGGGGTTATTGAAAGTTGTGATACAGAGACAAAAAAGCGACTATCAGGCAAAACAAGAGGAGGTAATATAATAGGGGAGTTGGTAAACAAATATGTTTCTGTTATTTATCCTTATAAAGGAGTTCTCATCCCTGAAGATGCCTTTTATTGGATTCAAGTTTGGAAGATACATTCAGCGAAGAAGAAAGGCGAGTCAGAAAGAATTGGTATTTTAGGAATTAGGATTCAGAAAGAGTCAAAACAGCAAGAAAGGGTTTTATTTCTATTATTTCCAATAAAAGACACAAGAAACGAGATTTGGAGGTTTGAGGAGACAGAATTAAAACATCTTTTACAGGTTATAGAAGCATTGCCTATCCTTGTACTCCAGATTGACCACTCTGGAAAGATTTTGTATGTAAATGATTATGTTAAAAAGTTAACAGGTTGGCTTCCTTCGGAAGTTAAGGACATGAATTGGTTTGATGTGTTCATACCTGAAGAAATTCAAGAGGAGACGATCCGATTCATTAAGGGTGGTGAACGAGTAGATGATATGGCACCATTTTCATTTGAAGGGGAAGTATTGACGAAAGACTCGCGACGGCTTCTAATTTTATGGGCATGTCTTCCCCTTTATTTTGGTGGTGATAGTGAAAAAACATTGATAATGTTGGGTCAGGAAATTACCACAGCACATCGCACAAAGTTGTTTAACAAAGCTACGCAATATTTAAAAAACTATGTCCAATGGATATGTGAAGACCTTGTTCGGGGCATACCTGAAGAAGACGTTTTTGGAGACTTTCTACGGAACACTCTTGAAATTATATCTTTTGAGGCTGGGGCTATTTTTAGGTTATCAGAACGAAAAGCCAGATTAATTACATCAGAAGGTTTAGATGAATCGTTACTTAAAACATTGCGGGAAATAACCATTGATAATATTATTATTTCTGAAATTTTGAGTAAAAAAGAGGTTGTAGAAGTATCTTCTTTGATGAGTGAATTAAAAATAGGGTTTCAAGATAAAGGTTTCGTAAAAATTTATGCTGGTCCTGTTTATAATGGCGATAAAGTCTCAGGTTTCATTATATTAGCGAGCACAAGTAAAGATATGCCAGAGGCAGAGGTAATACCACTTCTAAATATGATAATAAGTGAGCTGAGTTGGATTTTTTTATGGTATAGTGTTCAAGAGACACAAAGACGGCAGGGAAGACAGTATGAATTGTTAGAGCGAATGCTCCCTTATGCACTTGTTTTGGTGGATGAAATGGGCTCCATCATGAGTGTCAATCGCGGTGGAATAAGCTTATTCGGTGTTGAAAATGAAGAGGAACTTCTAAATCAAAAAATCCAGATGTTTATCCCTAAGTGGGAAGAATATCTACAACAACTTAAACCGGCAGAAGGCTTTAATGTTGGTGAAATAGTAGAAACAGATATACTGACAGAAAAAGGAGAAAAAATTCCTGTTGAATGTGTTATGGGGCATTTTATCCTTGCCAGTCGATCTTTTTATATGGTTTTTCTGAGGGATATTCGCTGGAGGAAACAGGCAATTAAAACTATCCAAAAAGCAGAAGAAAAATTTCGGGAAATCTTTGAAAATGCAAATGATATTATATACACTCATGATTTGAATGGGAGATTTACCTCAATAAATAAAGCAGGACTAAATACCGCAGGGTATACTTTGGAGGAAATTTTAAGGTTAAATATTTTTCAAGTAGTGGCTCCAGAGTATCATGAAGAAGTAAAACAGAGGATAAAAAAGAAATTAGAGGGCGAACCTATATCAAAATACGAATTGGAGATTATCTCAAAAAATGGTAATAGAATCCCTATTGAGGTTAGTACTCGCCTTATCTATGAGAAAGGGATGCCTGTGGGAATACAGGGAATTGCACGTGATATTTCAGACCGTAGAAAAGCAGAGGAAGAACGGAAACAATTGGAGGCTCAAATCCTGCATACACAAAAATTGGAGAGTTTAGGTGTTCTTGCAGGTGGTATAGCACATGATTTTAATAACATACTTGTCGGTATCTTGGGAAATGCCGAATTAGTTTTAGCACGATTGCCCGAAGACTCCCCATTAAGAATATATTTGCGTCGGATTGAAGAATCTGCCCAACGAGCAGGGGAATTAACAAAGCAAATGTTAGCCTATTCTGGAAAGGGTACGATAACTCAAAAACCGATGAATTTGTCCGAACAAGCAGAAGAGATGGCTCCGTTATTATCTGCAATTGTATCTAAAAAAGCAACGATTGAGTACCATTTACCGAAAGAAGTACCTGCAATTCAAGGTGATGCTTCCCAAATACATCAAGTTATTATGAACCTTATTACAAATGCTTCTGAAGCATTAGGCGATGTTAAAGGGAGTATCGATGTTTCTGTCAAGGTAGTAGATTTAACGGAAGAACAAATTAAAAAAGGAGGTTTTTTGGAGAACGTTCCCGCGGGGAAGTATGTATGCCTCAAAGTTTCTGATACAGGTTGTGGTATGACTCCAGATGTATTGGTGAAAGTATTTGACCCCTTCTTTACGACTAAGTTTACAGGTAGAGGTTTAGGGCTTGCTACAGTCCTTGGAATTGTGCGTAGCCATAGAGGGACAATTCGGGTGGAAAGTGAACTTGGTAGAGGCACTACAGTTGAGGTCTATTTCCCTGTGGCAAAAATAATAACTGAAAATAATCTTGCTGAAAATAGCCAATTGGGAAAGCAAGGGCTAAAAACAAGTCAATATGTGGGAAAGATACTATTGGTTGATGATGAAGAAAGCGTTTTACAAGTTGCTGAGGAAACGATATCCTATTTGGGGTTCCAAGTTATTTTAGCAAGAAATGGTAAGGAGGCTTTAGAAAAAGTTTACCAACATAAAGATGATTTAAAAGGCGTGGTACTTGATGTAACAATGCCTGAGTTGGATGGTTTTGAAGTGTTCCAAAAAATGAACGAGATTTGTGCTAACATCCCTGTGATTTTATGTAGTGGATATTCAGAACAAGATATTTCTGAGAAATGTTCTAACATTAAGCCAGCAGGATTCCTACAAAAACCTTACCGTCCAGCTGATTTAGTGAAAATTTTAAAAAAGATATTGAAATAATATAAATACCAAGTTAATAAATTTGACAATTATATAATATTAGTTTTAGTATTATAATATTAATACATGATATTAATTATTATAATAACGGATATTCGGAAAATGTCCAAAAGAAATACTCATAAATAAAGTGTTTTCTCTATGAATCCCCAATTAGGTAAAGCACAAATAAAAAATTGGTTAAACTTGGTCTCATCAAATTTACCAATTGGGATTGTTATATTAAATGAGGCTGGTGGAATAGTTGAATTTAATGAGAGGATACGGTCGTTTTGGGATTGCTTATCAGACGAGAAACTTCAGGGCGTTAAAATTGATAGTTTAATTAAACCATTTCGTCCATTTTCAGATATATTAGAGCACGTCAGAAAAACAGGACATATCGAGGTTGATGATTTTGCATATTATACAAAAGGTGGTAAAACCAAGTGGGCAAAGTTAGAGGGATGGATATTAAAGGAGGAAAAGGATGAGGTTATAACAGGTTGGACATGGGTTGATATTACATCTATTTTTGAGAAGAAGCAGGGAGAAGGAATAAATTTCATTAGGGAAATATTAAATACTATATTTGAAGAAATCCCGTTGATGTATGTGTTATGGGAGGTATATGAAGATTTTTCAACAAAAATTTTGGGGTTTAATCATGAATCTGAGAAGGTAATGGGTTATTCATCGGCAGAGATTCTTGGTAGGAACTTTTTAGATATATCAATTCCAGAAGCTTGGAAAGAACCACTTCGCAAATATATTCAAGAAATGAGAAATAACCCAAAACCGTATTTAGGTAGTCATCCATTATTTAATAAAAAAGGGGAAGAAATTTATATTCGGTGGTTGGACATCCCAATTCTTTTTCGGGTGACAAATCGTTTGTGGATTGTTTCTATAGGTGAAAATATGCAAGAGCGAATAGAAACGGAAAGAAAGCTACGTGAAAGTGAAGAGAGATATCGTCGGATTGTTAATTCAATAACTGATTATTTTTATCATGTAAAGATAGAAAACGGAGTGGCAGTTGAAACAATCCACATGCCAGGATGTGAAGCGGTGACAGGATATACGATTGAAGATTTTAAGACAAATCCATATCTCTGGTATGAAATGGTTTATGATGAAGATAAGCCGTTGGTTTTGGACTTTGCAGAAAGTTTGATGAGAGGTGAAAACAAAGGACCTATTACTCATCGAATAATACGAAAAGATGGGCAAATACGTTGGATACGGAATATGTGTTTGCTTATTTTTAATGAAGAGGGAAAGTTGGTTGGGTATGATAGTATCATTCGTGATGTAACATCCGAAGTTATTGCTCAGGAAACTTTGAAAAAGAGTGAGGCAAGATACCGTAATATTATTGAGTCGTTAATTGAAGGCTATTTCGAGATCGATTTAAACGGAAATATTCGATTTGCAAACCCAGCGCTGAGTAAAATATTTGGCTTTGATGACCCTAAATTTTTAATTAATAAAAATTTGATTGATTTCATAGAAGTTAATGAACAATCGAAGGTTTCTAATTTATTAGAGGAGGTAAAGCAGTCTAAGAAAACAACAAATCTATATGAATGGGGCTTAACCACAAAAAATGGGGAGGTAGAAAAGATTGTAGAAGCTTCTTTACTGCCGATATTAAATCAATCAGGTCGGGTTATTGGTTTTTCAGGGATTATCAGAGATATAACGGGAAGAAAGAGGCAAACAGAACAACTGTGGCAAATTCAGAAATGGGAAAGTCTTGGCATTTTAGTGGGTGGTATTGCCCATGATTTTAATAACCTTCTTATGGTAATGCAGGGTCATTTAGATTTAGAGGAAACAGAATATCCCTCTGACAGGATTCCTTACGAAGTAATGGTGCATCATAAAAACATTCAAGATGCTATCACTCGTGCCTCAGAATTATGTAAGCAAATGATGATTTATTCTGGAAAAAGTTTCGCTATCCAAAAAGAGCCTGAGCAACTGAACGATATTATCAAAAATATAAAACCAGTTTTAGAGACTGCAATAACAAAGAAAATTAATTTAGACATTAACCTTTGTAAAGAAGATACCACAATTCAATGTGATAGGGTTTTAATTAGGCAAGTCATTTTGAGCCTTGTTACAAATTCAGCTGAGGCAATTGGTAATAAAAGGGGGACAATTATGCTTCAGACACGCATTGCTCATTATGATAAAACAATGTTATCCTCTTTTGTGATGGAAGGGTTAGGTTTGACAGATGGCGATTACGTTGAGTTAACCATTCAAGATGATGGAGAAGGAATTGACCCACAAAATATGGATAAGATTTTCGACCCCTTCTTTACCACCAAATTTTTAGGGAGGGGTTTAGGTTTATCTACAGTATTAGGTATAGTTCAGGGACATCAAGGGGGGATGAAAGTAGAAAGTAAATTGGGTGTAGGGACGAAGATTATAGTAATATTTCCACATGCTTTGCTAAATGAGGCGTTAGTAAATACTTTAGCGGAAAAAGAGAAAGCAAAAGATGTAATACTATTGGTTGAGAGTGATTCAATATTACAAAATGTATTTGAAAAAATCATGAAAATGAAAGGATTTGACGTTTTATGTGTAGATAATATAGATAAGTCTTTGGATGTTCTCTCATCTCCAGATAATGATATAAAACTGGTAATACTTGACCTCGGCATTACAGAGACGGGCGAAAAAAAATTATTGGAATATATACGAAAAAAAACGAAGAAAACCCCTGTAATTGTGTGCAGTGACTCTCCAGAGGAAGGAATACCAAAAGAGTATAAGGATATAATTGTTGCTTGTCTTCGCAAACCTTGCACCATAAATGAGATAATAAACACTATTGATAAAATTTGGAAAGGTCATAATTAATATTGGATTGTGATAAGGAGTAAGATGGATGCACGTATTAATCGTTGGTGCAGGTGCATTAGGGTGTGTTGTCGGTGGATTCTTGAAGAAAAGTGGACATAATGTAACTTTGTTAGGAAGACAAGAATTGATGGAGCCTATTCAAAGGGAGGGCTTGTATATTTCTGGAATCTGGGGAAACCATCATATTTTAGGTTTAACAACCAGTACTACCGTTTTGGCGGAATGGAAAGGGTTGTTTGACCTAATTATTATTGCTGTTAAGTCTTATGATACTGAGGAAGCGGTAAAAAGTATACTGCCAATCTTGGGATCTGAGACATTTGTCTGTTCGTATCAAAACGGACTTGGTAATGTAGAAACAATAGCCCAATATGTAGGCATGGAAAGAACGATACCAGCAAGGGTTATTTTCGGTAGTCGAATATTAAAACCCGGATTTGTTCATGTTACTGTTATTGCAGAACCAACAGCATTAGGTAGGTTTAAGGGAGGTCCAGAGGAGGCAGTGGTTAAAAATATAGCGGAGCAAATGGATAAATCGGGAATACCTACAATCTATTCAGATAATATCGAAGGGTTAATATGGGGTAAGGTTGCTTATAATTCTGCTCTAAATCCTCTCTCTGCTATCTTAGATGTCCCGTATGGAAAACTTCTTGACACGGAAGAAACGCAAACAATGATGAAAGAGGTTATTTATGAAATATATGCGGTTGCAAGTGCTAAAAAAATACCTATGATAATTCCAACATGGGAGGCGTACGTGCAACATTTATTTTATAAACTTATTCCACCAACAGCAGAACATTATGCAAGTATGCGTGAAGATCTAAGGCAAGGACGAAAGACCGAAATCGACGCCTTAAATGGGGCTATATGTAAATTAGGGGAAATAGTTGGAATTACCTGCCCTACAAATACATTTTTAACACGGATAATTAAATCCAAGGAAAAAGTTTTCTCAACTCAATCATAAAGAGTAGTAGAACAAGATTATTAAATAAAATAGAATTATCAGGGATATTAAATATCTTTTACTTTATATTTGGTCAGATTATTTTCTTAATTTTTTCTAAGATGTCTTTTGCTCTAAAAGGCTTCATTAGAAAATCATTGATTTTTAGTTCTGCATCTAAATGGTCAATATTATATTCAGAGTAACCTGTAGATACTAATACAGGAACGTTAGGAAGAATTTGTCGAATCTGTCGTAGTGTTTCAAAGCCATCAATTCCTGGCATTTTTATATCTAAAATAATACATTTAATTTGTTCATGAAAAGCATTTACTTTGTCTATGGCTTCATAGCCATTTAAGGCACAGATCACATTATAATTTTCCTTCTGTAGTATAATTTTGAAAAATTTTTGCAATTCCTCTTCATCGTCAACGACTAAAATAGTTGGTTTTACAGTTACAGTTTTGATATTTTGCGTTGTATAAGCAGGAAAATATAGAGTGAATGTAGAGCCTACCCCTTCTGTACTTTTAATGTCTATTGCCCCTTTATGTGTTCTTATAACTCCAGATACTGATGCTAAGCCTAAGCCTCGTCCTAAAAATTTTGTTGAAAAAAACGGTTCAAATATTCTCTCTATATCTTCCCTTTTTATTCCAATTCCATTGTCCGTTATGGAAATAAATGCATATTCACCTGGATTGGCTCTATCAGAGCACTTGAATTGTCTTAAATCTGTTTCATTTAAATATTTTTTACCCGTCTCAATAATAATTTCGCCACCATCAGGTTTTAATGCTTCTAATGCATTTACCAGAATATGTGTTATTGCTTGCTGAATCTGGGCAGAATCACCTTCAATCAAGGGAAGATTCGGACGTATTTGTTGTAATATCCTTACATTTTTAGGTACAGATTTACAGAACAGTTCAATTGCATTATTTGCAATGTCGTTGAAGTCAAAGATTTGAATAATCTCTCTTTCTTTACCAGCATAAGTAAGTAATTGTTTGGTTAATTTTGCCGCACGTTCGGTGGCTCTACGTATCTGTTCAAGGTTATCTTGGACACGTTTTGGTAATTGCTCACCATACATTAATGCTAACTCAGCATGTCCCATAATCCCCATTAAAATATTATTAAATTCATGGGCAATACCCCCTGCTAAAATACCAATACTTTCTAATCTGCGAACATGCTCTGTTTGGGCAAGGAATTTTTCTCGTTCTTTTCTTTGTTTTTGCTCTTCTGTATTATCAATTTGTACACATATAACTTCATCAACTGTGTTATTGCGGATAACTGGAATCAGAGTAAGGTGAACCCATTTTTCTTCGCCACTTTTTGTCTGTATATCCCAACAAAAGAGGCTTTCAGCAGTTTTACCATTAAAGAGAAGTTGTAATTGTTGTTTTAGCATTGTAATTTGCTCATTTGTATAACATGCCGTTAAATCATCAATTTTTTGAACATCTTCTCTCTGTAAGCCATATAACATTTCTGAATATTTATTCCATACGATAACATTGTAATTTTTATCAAAACTTTGAATTGCAATTTTATTGTCCAGATTAAGTATGGCTTCGAAGCGGTTTACTGTACTTTCCAAATTATTTTTAGTTTCTTTGAGTTCTGTAATATCTTGCAAAATAACTTGAATAAAAGGTTCTTGAAGTGTTTCATCTTTTACTAAATAGGAGTAATGAAGAAACCATTTTTTATTTCCACGAAGTGTTTCTAATGGATATTCAAACGACCGTATACTCTCTTCTTCTTGTAAACGTTTCCGTATTAATTTTGGAGGTAAAATATATCGTTGTATATCAAAAATGTTTTTTCCAATGATTTCTTCCGTAGATGAATAAATGGTATCAAGCTCGAATAGTTCTAATACAGGTTGATTAACAAAAATTATTTCTCCATCCATCCTATAACGAATAATTCCAATTTCAGCAAGTTGTAAAGCTTCATTTAAAAGTTTTAGATGTTCTTCCAGATTCATTAGTGAAAAATCCTACTTTTATACTGGGAAATTTTTATCCTTTCAACATCACTCAGCCAAAAATAAAGTTATCGAAAAATTTAACAAAATTACAGCCCTAATTTTACTATTTTATTATATTTTATTTTATTGATAAATAGCAATCGAAATTTATATTTTTTTATTTATCATAATTATTATTTGGAAATGTCCTATAACAATAAAGTTGTCTATGATGCTTTTCTACATATAAAAATTAGTTTTGATGAAGAAAATGTCTCTTTTGAAATTTAAGAAAAATATTGGTATACTGATATTAAATTTGGGCAATTATTAGGCATAACATTTATATATATTATGAGGAAAAAATAAATGAAGTTTGACCTTGTAACTGTAGGTGTTGTTTGTGCAGATGTGATGGTGAAACCTGTGGATACTTTTCCTAATAAGGGTACGCTTTCCCTTGTGCCTCAGTTGGAAATACATTTGGGAGGTCTTGCAGGAGTTACCGCAGTGGTTTTTAGTAAGTTAGGAGGTAAGTCTGCGTTTATTGGTCAATTGGGAGAAGACCGATTTGGAGATTTTATATTACAAGCATTGACTTCTTCGGGTGTAAATGTAAATGGTGTAAAACGAACAAGAGAGCATAGTTCATCCGCTACAGTTGTACTTATTAATTCTCAAGGGGAACGGACATTTTTACATCATGTTGGAACTAA